>JAQGHH010000098.1 GCA_028288945.1 Phycisphaerales bacterium | reverse complement strand
AGGATCCGCGTGCTGATTCGAACGCGCTCTCCTTCTGCTTCGACAGCCTTCTGGCGACGAGCGCGTCGATGATGGTGATGCCGAACACCATCGCGAACGCCATCGCCAGGCCACTCGGGCGGCGGGTGCGCCGGGCGGCGCCGGCGAGCAGCGCCAAGTCGAGCCCGTCCCCCGCCACGCGCGATTTTACCCCGGTCGTCGGGTCTCGGTGTGACAGGATGTCCATGCCGTGCATCAGCTCGCGCACGCCCAGGACGCGGAGGATGCCCGTGTTTTCTCCATTGCCGATGCCCATGAATTCTTCGAGCTGTCGTGGGGCGGCAATCTCAGTGAGTCCGATCGCGATACTCGCCACACCCAATCCGCGCGCCGCCTGTTTTTCCAACATGGGAGACCTCCTGATCGTCAATGAGTCGTCAAGGCCGGCGGCCTAGCCGCTGCCCTCCCTCTCGTCGTCCGTCTAACGCCCAATCATGCGCCATCCCATTACGCGGCCGGGTCGAGCACCACCTTCACGCAGCCGTCCCTCTTTTCCCGGAAGATCTCGTACCCGTACGGCGCCTGGCTGAGTGGGATGCGGTGCGTCACGACGAAGCTCGGATCGATCTTCCCCTGGCGAACGAAGTCGAGCAGCTCGGGGACGAATCGGTGCACGTGCGTCTGGCCGGTCTTGATCGTCAGGCCCTTGTTCATTAGCGCGCCCATCGGGATCTTGTCCGACAACCCGCCGTAGACGCCCGGGATGGAGAGCGTCCCGCCCGGACGGCAGCACTCGATCGCCTGCCGCAGCGCGGCCGGACGGTCGCTCTCGAGCATCAGGTTCGTCTTGACCTTGTCGTAGATCGTTTCCATCGCCGAATGCCCGTGCGATTCCATGCCGACCGCGTCGATGCAGATGTCCGGCCCGATGCCGCCGCTCAGGTCCATCAGCCGCTCGTATACGTCCTCGGATCGGTTGTCGATCGTGATCGCGCCGGCGTCAGCTGCCATCTTTAGCCGGTACCCGGCGGTTCTTCCGTTGTCGATCGCGACGACCTTCCCCGCCCCCAGCATCATCGCGCAACGGATCGTAAACTGCCCGACCGGCCCACACCCCCAGATGGCGACGGTGTCGTCCCTCTGGATGTTGCAATGCCAGGCGGCCATGTACCCCGTCGGATAAATGTCCGACAGGAACACGATCTGGTGGTCGTGCAGATCGCCCGGCATCTTCTGGCAGTTCATGTCCGCCAGCGGGACGCGGAGGAACTCGGCCTGACCGCCGGCGTACCCCCCGGTCAGGTGCGAGTAACCGAAAACACCCGCGAGCGTCTCCCCGAACGCCTGCTCGGCCAGATACGCCTTGGGGTTCGTATTGTCGCAACAGCTGTAAAGCTGCCGGCGGCAGAAGAAGCACTCGCCACACGCGATCGGGAACGGGACGATGACGCGGTCGCCGACTTTCAGCTTGTTCTTGTCGACGTCGGGGCCGACCTCCTCGACGATGCCCATCGGCTCGTGCCCGAGGATGTCGCCGGGCTTCATGAATGGGATGAACCCGTCCACGAGGTGCAGGTCCGACCCGCAGATACACGTCGAAGTGAGCCGGACGATCGCGTCGCGGCGGTTAAGAATTTTCGGGTCGGGAACGTTCTCGACCTTTACCTTGTACGGGGCGCACCAGATTGCTGCCTTCATGATTAGCTCCTGTTCGGCGACGCAAGGGTCATAACTCAGGGCGACACTCCGGTAGCCCATTCATGTAAACAGCGGCTTCCACCGCGACTCGGTGTAGGGCTTGCCCTGACCGGTGCACGTGCCGTGCGGCTGGCCGATGATCGTGAGGATTTCGCCGATCTCCATCAGCCGCTTAAAGTTGCGCAGGTCTTCGCGGATCACCCGCTTGGGGTTGTCGCCGGAGAGCGACGCGATCCAATGCCCGAGCCGGCCGGCGGGCGGCATGTAGTCCATCTCCACGTGCACCTCGGTGCCGCGGTCACCCAACCCCGGCTGGAACCGGACCTGGCCCACGTTCTCGACATCCGCGCCAGGCAGCGACCGCCAGGAGATCAGCTTGTTCGGCTCGTCGCGGGTGATCTCGGCGTCCCACTCCATCCGCTTGCCGCCCATCGATTCCATTCTCGCGACCCAGTGCGACCGTCCGCCCTCGAGCGTCTTCACGGAGTCCAGGTGTGTCATAATGCGGGGCAGATTCTCGAAGTTCCGCCAGAACCCATAGAGCTCTTCGGGCGGCCGGTTGATCGTAAACGCCGTCGCGATATGTATGCCGCGTTCGGTGCGCCCTTGGAGTCGACCGCCCCCCTCCCCGTGCGCGGTATCGACACCCAGGGATTCGTACGCGGGGCAGCGGCCGGTAGCGCCGCGGTAAATCATCGCGCCGCCCAGGCTGGCGATCAGTGCTCCGGGGATGCTGCGGCGCGAGAGGCCCAGTAGCGCGACAATCGATCCCGCCGCCACGGACACGGCGCGTTCACGCTGACCAACGTTGATCTCCTGCTCCCGCCCCGGCCGTTGCCATTGCGCCGGCGGGGCCATGGGCTGGCCGCCACCCGGGCGCGTCTCTGTCGCCGTCTGGCTCGAGGTCTGGTCGATTACGGTCATGATGATCCTCCCGAAAAATTCGGTTTTATCGCAACGTGTCCCGCCAAAAGCCCCACAGAGAGGGGGAGCAGACGGACGGGCCGCTCGGTTACGAACAGGGCGGCCGGGAATCTGCCGGTGGCAAGCAACCATTGAGCCATTTTTCCAAATGCATGAGTTTCGATCGGGCGCGCACCGTTTCCTGATCCGGCCCACCCTACCCACTCGGATGTGTCCGCCATCCACGCGGCGCAGCTTACGACCAGCCGCAACGGCATCACTTGCGTTGTTTTCGGTTTGACGCGGTTGCAAGGCAAGGTTGTCATGGTGCGTCCGGATCAGCGCCCTGTTTTGGCAATGAATTACACGCTCTTGAGCCCGCTTTGCATCTGGCCCACCGCGTGCTTATGCCTGCATCGATATGGATAAGAGGCGACCATGACCAACAAACATCTTGCAACCTATCTCAATGATCACGACGCGGGGGCATTGACCGCCCTTGAACTGCTCGAGCACCTGACGTCCGCCTACGCGGGCACTCCCGTCGCGGCATTCGCGAGGGAACTGCACGCGGAGATCGCCGCCGATCGCCTGGAGCTTGAGGCGCTAATGGCGCATTTGGACATCGCGAAAAGCGGCGTCCGGCAAGCATCGGCGTGGCTCGCCGAAAAGCTCGCGGAGCTCAAACTCCGGCTCGACGACGTGCGCGCCGGGGCGTTCCGCCTGTTCGAAGCGGCCGAGGCCGTGTCGCTGGGAATTGAGGGGAAAAAACTGCTCTGGGTGGTGTTGTCCCAGGAATCGGAAAATCTGCCGTCGCTGCAATTCCTCGACTACGACCGCCTGATCCGGCGGGCCGAGGACCAGCGCCGCCGGGTCGAAGCCGTCCGCCTGGAAGCCGGGAAAGCCGCGTTCATCCCCGCGCAATCGGTGGCCTCAGCGAGATAAATCTCCAGGCCACCGGGCAGGGGGCAACTCTCTTCAACGCCCGGCGCCCAATGGCACCGTCGTTGCCGGGCATTTCACCATTATGACCATCGCATCACCAATCTCCGCCCCGGCTGACGCTCGCCCGGCAGCCAGGAGCGGAACGTTCGTCATCGGGGGAGATCTTCCCGTGCATCGGCTGGGCTTTGGCACGATGCGTCTGACCGGCCCCGGCATCTGGGGCGAGCCGGCCGATCACGATGAGGCGATCGCGGTCCTGCGCCGCGCCGTCGAGCTGGGGATCAACCTGATCGATACCGCGGACTCGTATGGCCCCGAGGTCGCCGAGCGCCTGATCGCCGAGGCGCTTTATCCCTACCCGCCGGGCCTCGTGATCGCGACGAAGGCCGGCTTGCAGCGTCCCGGCCCCGACAAGTGGGTTGAGGACGGCCGCCCCGAACACCTTCGCGCGGCTTGCGAAGGGAGCCTCCGCCGGCTCAGGCTCCAGCGGATCGATCTCTTCCAGCTCCATCGGATCGACCCCAAAGTGCCGATGGAAGACCAGATCGGCGCGCTGCTCACCTTGCAGCGCGAGGGCAAAATCCGGCACATCGGACTGTCGGAAGTGAAGGTCGATCAGATCGAAGCCGTCCGGCGTCTGACTCCGGTCGTGTCGGTCCAGAACCGCTACAACCTCGTAGACCGCACATCCGAAGACGTGCTGAATTACTGCACGCGCGAGAACCTTGGCTTCATCCCCTGGTTCCCACTCGCGGTCGGCGATCTCGCCAAGCCCGGCGGCCCGCTCGCGCCCATCGCTCAACGGCTGAAAGTTTTGCCCTCGCAAGTGGCAATCGCCTGGCTGCTGAAAAAATCCCCCGTGATGCTCCCGATCCCCGGCACCTCCAAGGTCAAGCACCTTGAGGAGAACACCGCCGCCGCCTTGATCGAGCTCGACGATGCCACCATGGAACAGTTGGAACGGCTGCCGGCCGCTCGCTAACGGGCTCCTCCGATTGAAAAGGCGGTTCAATCTCTCCTCCATATCCAACAGCCGCTCTCGAAACGCGCGGCACGCCAGCGTGAGCACCTCTCCGTGCCTCCGTGGTAAACTCTTCGTCTCGACAGTAAGGCATCCCTCCCATGTCATCGCTATCCCGCCTAACATGGTGGGATGCCGACGCCGACGCATTCGAGCCGACTACGCTACGAGGACTATCGCAGCAAATTGAAGCAGCGCCGCAAAAAGCGCGACGCCGCGGGCGGCGATGCCACGATCACCGGCCCCGACCACGGCTCAAGCCATGCCTCCGGCGACGGCAAGAAACACCGCCCCCGGTCGCGGTCGTTCACCAAGCTCCTCGTGCAATTCTGGGGATTACTCAAAGGGTACCGCGGCACGCTTGCCGCGTCTCTGATCGCTTTAAGCGTCTCCACGCTGCTGGGCCTTGTGCCGTTGTATGGCACGAAGATCGTGTTTGACAGTGTCCTGCGCGAGCAGCCGCTGCCGGCGCGATTGCCCCATGGAATCGTCCTTCCACACGACCGGCGGCAGTTGCTCACGATCGTGGCGATCGGCATGGTCGTTCTGGCGGCGGGGTCCGAATTCTTCGGCCTGCTGGGCCGCTGGCAGACAACGCGCATGACCAAACGCGTGCAGGTGTCGGTCCGCAAGAAGGTTTTCGACCACGCCGTGCGCCTGCCGCTGCATCGCGTGTATGAACTCAAATCGGGCGGCGTCGCGTCGATCCTCCGCGAAGACGCGGGGGGCGTGGCGGAACTCATCTTCTCCATGTTCTACAACCCGTGGCGGGCGATCATTCAGCTCCTGGGGAGCCTGACGATCCTCGCCTTCGTTGACTGGCGGCTGCTGCTCGGGTCCGTCGCGCTGCTGCCGACCGTCTGGCTGACCCACCGCACGTGGATCAGCCGGATCCGGCCGATCTTCCGTGACATCCGCTCGACGCGCCAGCAGATCGACTCCCACGCCACCGAAGCCTTCGGCGGAATGCGCGTGGTCCGCTCCTTCTCCCGCCAACAGGCCGAAGCCGCGACGTTCACCCGCAACGGGCATCTCATGGCCCGCCAGGAGATTTTCGCCTGGTGGTGGATGCGCGGCATCGACGTCGCCTGGTCCGTGCTCATCCCCGTCGCGTCCGCGCTGCTGCTCTACTTCGGCGGCATGCGCGTCCTCTCGGACATGGAAAAGCTCAAGGCCGGTGTTATCCGCCCCGGTCAGGCGCTGACTCTTGGCGATCTGGTCATGTTCCTCTCGTACCTGGCCGCCCTGCTCGGCCCCATCGCCGCGCTCGCCGCCAGTGCCACGGCCCTGCAAAACAGCCTCTCGGGCCTCGACCGCGTGCTCGATCTCCTGGCCGAGCCTTTGGAAATGCCGTCGAAGCCGGGCGCGTTGGTAGTTGAGCGGGAAACTGTTTCGGGGAACATCTCTCTGCGCAACGTCACCTTCGCGTACAACGGAACCGCCGCCCCCGTTCTCCACGAGATTAATCTCGACGTGCGGCCTGGAGAGATGATTGCGCTCGTCGGTCCCAGCGGCGCGGGAAAGACCACTCTCTGCAACCTCATCGCCCGCTTCTACGACCCGACGCAAGGGGCGGTGCTGCTTGATGGAGTCGATCTCCGCGACATCACCGCCGACAGCTACCGACGGCTGCTGGGCATCGTCGAGCAGGACACGTTCCTGTTCGACGGGACGATCGCCGAGAACATCGCCTACGGCCGCCGGGGCGCGACCCCGGAGCAGATCGCCGAGGCGGCGGCGCTCGCCAACGCCCACGACTTCATCACCAAGCTCCAGGGCGGCTACGACACGCTCATCGGCGAACGCGGCGTGAAGCTCTCCGGCGGCCAGCGCCAGCGCCTCACCATCGCCCGCGCCATCCTCGCCGACCCCCGCATCCTCATCCTCGACGAAGCCACCAGCAACCTCGACACCGAATCCGAGCGCCTGATCCAAGGCAGCATGCAAACCCTGATGTCCGGCCGCACGAGCTTCGTCATCGCCCACCGCCTGAGCACCATCGCCCATGCCGACCGCATTCTGGTTTTAGAAAACGGCCGCATCGTAGAACAAGGCCGCCACGAAGAACTGATGCAAGCCAGCGGCCGCTACCGCAGCATGGTCGATCTGCAAACCAGTCCCCCGCCGTCGCCGAAAATCACAAGCAGTTCCAAACCGCGAGAAGAAGCGTTCTCGCCGAGTGGCGTTTGATGCTGCGGAGCCCTCGCGCGGATTGAACGGACCGCTATGCGGATAACCGCGAAGGACGCGAAGGCGCGAAGACAGACGCGAAGAAGAAATATTACCACAGGATGCGGAGCATTGACGTCGTTCGCATTCTCCACAGCATTGGACACGAAAAACCAAAACTAAGCGCCAAGGCCGCCAAGGGGCCAAGGAATTCAAGGCCAGCCCGAATTTGAATTCCTTGGCCCCTTGGCTGCTTGTCGGCCTAGGCGCTTTGTATTTCTTCTTCGCGTCTGTCTTCGCGCCTTCGCGTCTTCGCGGTTATCCGCATCGCGGTTCCTATTGGACGTTCCGCGCGCTACAAGGCATGATTCCCCAACATCATGACACGTCGCGAATTCCTCCAATCGGCGGTAGTCGCAGGGGCAACGTCCGCCGAATCCGTCGTCGCTTCCGATTCCGGCGCAACGGTTCGCTCTCCCACACCCGCCTTCGAGCTGGACGAGTTCACCATCGCCCACCTCCAAAAGGCGATGGAAACCGGCCAATACACCTCGCGGCAGCTCGTCGAAAAATACTCCGAGCGCATCGACGCACTCGACCGGCGCGGCCCGTCGCTTCGGCACGTGCTGGAGATCAACCCGGACGCGGGCGCGATCGCCGATGAACGCGACGCGGAGCGAAAGGCCGGTAAATCCCTCGGGCCGCTGCACGGTGTACCGATTCTTCTGAAGGATAATCTCGACACGGCGGACCGCATGACGACCACCGCCGGGTCACTTGCGCTGGAAGGCTCGATCGCGCCGCGCGATTCATTCGTCGCGCGCAAGGTCCGCCAAGCGGGCGCGGTGCTTCTGGGCAAGGCGAATCTCAGCGAGTGGGCGAACTTCCGCTCGACCCATTCCTCCAGCGGCTGGAGCGGCCGCGGCGGGCAGGGCAAGAATCCCTACGCGCTAGACCGCACGCCTTCCGGCTCCAGTTCCGGGTCGGCGGGCGCGGTGGCTTCCAACTTCTGCGCCGCAGCCGTCGGCACCGAGACGGACGGCTCGATCGTCTCGCCTTCCTCCTGCTGCTCGGTCGTGGGGATCAAGCCGACGGTGGGGCTGGTGAGCCGCTCGGGGATCATTCCGATCTCGCACACGCAGGACACCGCCGGCCCGATCGCCCGCACGGTCGAAGACGCGGCAACCCTGCTCACCGCGATCGCCGGCTCCGATCCCGATGACGATGCGACCGCGGCGAGCGATGAGCACCGCGAGCGCGACTACACCCGTTTCCTCGATAAGGACGGCCTCAAAGGCGCGCGCCTCGGCATCCTGCGCGACGGCAGCCTGGGCCTCGGCCCGCCTTCGGAAAAAGTGCTGGCCGCGTCGATCGAGGCGATGAAATCGCAAGGGGCCGTGGTCATCGATCCCGTAGAAATTCCTGACCTCGGCAAGCTCGGCGACCCGGAGCTCAATGTTCTGTTGTACGAGTTCAAGGCCGGCCTCAACGCGTATCTCTCGCGGCTGGGCCCCAAGTCGCCGGTGCGTTCGCTGGAGGAGCTGATCGCGTTCAACGAGCATCACCGCGACCCCGAGATGCCCTTCTTCGGCCAGGAATTATTCGAAACCGCGCAGAAAAAAGCCGGCCTGGACGCGGCCGACTACCGCGAAGCATTGGACAAGTGCCGGCAAATCAGCCGCCACAACGGCCTCGACGCCGCGATGGAAAAACACAAACTCGACGCACTCGTCGCCATCACCAGCGGCCCGCCCATCCTGATCGACCTGGTCAACGGCGACTACAGCACCGGCGGCAGCTCCACCCTCGCCGCTGTCGCCGGCTACCCCGCCATCACCGTCCCCGCCGGTTACGCCTTCGGCCTGCCGATCGGCATCAGCTTCTTTGGGAGAGCGTGGAGTGAACCCACGCTGATCAAGCTCGCGTATGCGTTCGAGCAGGCGACCAAGGTGCGAAGGCCGCCGACATTCGCCGCGACGGCGGAGTTGCACGAATGAATTCGGCAATTCACGAAATCCGCGGCGCCCTCGACCACCCTCCTGCTATTTCGGCTGATTGCGCGAGCGCTTGCGTGGGGGCCGGTCTACCCATCCGGTCCCCTGCTGGTAGGTG
>JAQGHH010000059.1 GCA_028288945.1 Phycisphaerales bacterium | reverse complement strand
GTCGGGCTCGGGTCGCCGATGGCGAACGCCTTGCGCCGGGCGACGGGGGCTGTCGTATCCGGCGCGGCGCTGCGGGCGGCGGTTGCGGGGCTGCTGGGGATGTTTGTGGCCGCGACGGTGACGGCGGGGGCGAATTTCTTTGTCGCGGCCTATCCCTTTATTTCCGGCGGCCTGCTTGTGGCCGGGTGGATTCTGG
Source organism: Phycisphaerales bacterium (assembly GCA_028288945.1). Lineage (GTDB taxonomy): Bacteria > Planctomycetota > Phycisphaerae > Tepidisphaerales > Tepidisphaeraceae > RYN-428. The sequence continues at coordinate 4,716 of JAQGHH010000059.1, read as the reverse complement.
TGCTGCGCGAGCGTAGGCGGTGGATGCGGCTGCCTCCTCGGGCGTGGCGGACGGCGGGCGTCGTTTTGCTGATCGTCGCCCTTGCGGACGCTCGGGGGATGCGGCTGTACGATGCGGGGATCTATCACCTCCAGGCGGTGAAGTGGGTCACGACCGGGCCGCTGCCGCGGGGGTTGGCGAACCTGTTTGGGAGCTTCGGGTACAACTGCGCCTGGTTCACGTTCACGGCGGCGGTCGAGTCGCCGGGGTTGCTGGGGCGCGGGGGGTTTGTCGTCAACGCGGCGTTGGCAATCCTGCTCGCACTCCCGGCGGTGGACTCGGTCATGCGATGGCGCGGGCGGCAGTTTCGGCCGCACCGCATCCTACTCGCGATGATGCTCTACCCGTTGGCATTGTACGGCATCCGCGACACGATGATCTCCTCCCCGGCGCCGGACCTCGTGGTGATCCTGCTCGTTCTGCTCTCCACGGCGCTCTGGGTACGGTCGCCCCGCTTTGCACCGCACGCAATGACGCTGGCGTGCTTTGCCGCGTCGATCAAGTTGTCGGCCGTACCGTTCCTGGCTCTGGCTGCCATGGCAACGGGCGCGTGGGCGCTGAGCGGGCCGCGGCACCCGCGCCGTGCGGCGCCGGTTGCCTTGTTCTGCATCGCGGCGGGGGCGATCTTCCTGGCGCGGGGCATCTGGCTCAGCGGGTATCCTGCCTTTCCGTCAACGGTCGGGCGCGTTGCCGGGCTTAGTTGGACATCTCCGCCGGGGCACGTGACACGCGTCGCGCGAACGATCGAATCCTGGTCGAAGCACCACAAAGTCGATGAGGGCGTCACGCCGGGAACGCCCTGGGTAGGTTGGTGGATCGGGCGGGTGGGAACTTCGCAGCCGGTGGTGGTTGCCGCGATTGTGCTCGTGACAGGGGCCGGGCTATGGGTCTGGCGACGGCCGCGGCTGGGCGCGGAGCCCGCGCGGGCGGTGCTCGCCATGGTGACGATGCTGCCGGCGGTCGCCTTCTGGTTTATCACCGCGCCGCAGCCGCGGTTCGGGTACGGGTACATCTTCGGCGTGGCCTCCCTTGTGCTCGCGGTGGGGCTGAGCGGGTTTGTCCCACGAAAGGTCGGTCCGCCCGTTCGCCAGTGGGCGACGGCGGGCGCGACCGTCGGGCTGCTGCTGCTCGCCCAGATCGATCTGCATCTGCTGAAGGCAACGTGGATCCGGTGGCCCGAGATCCCGAGGGCTACGCTGGTGACTCGCCGCACGGCCGACGGGCTGGTCGTGCACATGCCCCGAGGTGATGACCGCGTCTGGGCCGCCCCGCTCCCGGCGACCCCGGAGCTCGATCCCAATCTGCGCTGCGAGATCGACACGAAGGGGATTCGCCGTTTCTGGATCGAGGCGGCGCCGAACAATTCTCATGTTTTGTCGCGGCCCTAGCGCCGGGTGGGGCCAGAAAAGGCGTCAGGAACTATTACGCAAAAAACCGTAATTTGGTTCCTGGCACATGTTCCTCGCCCGCATGTCGCATGGTCCGCTCCAGATGAAGACGGCGATTCAACGTTTCTCGCCCACTTCAATTCTCCATCAATGCCAGTTTCCTGCAAACCAATTCTGCGAAATCGACCCCGGCGCGGGCGGCGGCGAAGTCCATGTTTGCGGAGGTGTCGGCGAACGTGTGGTAATTGGGCAGCACGCCTCCGTCGCGGAAACCGACGATGGTGATGCCGGGGATTCTTCGGGCGAGGAAGGCCAGGCCGTCGGTGGGGCCGGGGAGTGTGTGCGGGCCGGCGTCGATCAGGCCCGCCTCCGTCGCGGCCTGAGCGCTCAGCCCGATGATCTTCGCGTCGGAACGGATCGGCAATCCCGCAACCGGGACCTCAGTCCCCAAAAACCGCGGCGGGCCGAAGCCGACCGCGTCGATGTTGAGGAAGGCGGTCGGCAGGGTGGCAAGATCCTGGCGATGACGATCGGCCCACGCCGCGGCCCCGAGCATGCCGCTCTCTTCGCAGCCGGGGAGGAGGACGATCAGTTCGACGTCATCGGTGGGAGGATTGCGCAGCCATCGCTCGGCCAATTCGAGCACGGCGGCGACGCCGCTGGCGTTGTCCGCGGCTCCGGGGACCGGACGGCCCAGGGCCCACTGAACGAACAAGAGCGAGAGGGCCACATAGGCGAGCAGCAGCGCGATGTTGAGGGGAGTGATCGGCAGACTCGGTCCCGGCACGAGCCGCAGAACGCCGAGCAGAATTTGTACGGACATCAAGCCGACGACAGGCAACATCGGCGGCTTGAGCAGCAGTGGGCTGCGATTCGCCAGCGGCATTAAGTACCGATTGATCGTCCAGACGACGCCGCTGTGTTGCGTGTCGTAGTGGGCGCACAGAAGGATGCGCCGCCGGGCTTCACGGACGGGCGGTATGCAGGCCCAAACGTTGTGCGAGCGATATTGACAGACCGGCCAGCTCAGCCACACGACGCACTTCGTCTGCTCCACCACGAGAGAAACCAGCGCCCCGACCGCGCAGATGACGGTCACCAGCGGCATCCGCCACAAGAGGGCCGCGCCCAGGGCGGCGACGAGGACGTGAACGAACAGTCTTGCCGCCAGCGAGCGAGCGCCGAGGAAATCTTTGATGGTCGGCTCGACGCCGAGTTGCCGCAGTTCACCCGCCAGATACTGTGCCGCCCGGTGCTCGTGGGCACTCGCGGAGCCGCGGTGTCCGAATGCTTCCAATGCTTTGACGCGATGCTCGAAGTGGGAGGGGTCCATCGGCGAATCGTACGCGCCTTTTGCGGCTAAGATTTCCCTTGCTTCGCAGCCCTCGGCTTGGGGGTTTTTCGGCACAAGGGGTTCGGCGGCGGTCGCTTACGGGGAAATCTGTCGTATGCAGGGTTTTCCATAGGCGCACCACTTGTACCTGAATGTGCCCGGTCGGCGGGATGGTGCGCGATACAATGCAGGGGAAGGGATGGTTGCATTGATGATACGATCCGGCGATTCTTTTATTGGCGTGCCGATCCCGTTGGAAGAGGCGGGCGGGGCGGCCGTGCCGCGGGAGAAGGATGACCGTCGGCCGCGAATGCCTGAGCCGCTGCCCGTGCGGCTTGTGACCGTGGAGGACGCCCGGTTGACCGCGGCCGCGGGCCTGGAGCCGCAGCTTGATACGTTCTATGTCGGGTTGCTTGGATTCGAGCGGGAGCCCGAGGAACAGGGGCTGGCGTATCGGGCGGAGAACTTCCGGCTCGTCTTTGAAGTCGTCGAGCCGCCCCTCCAGCAAGCCGCCATGCGCCCGCTCGGGATCGAGATTCCGTCCCTCCTGGCGGCCGAGCACAAGCTGGTGGAAATGAAGATCGAATACCTCCGCCAGAAATCCATCACCCCCGGACAGGATAGCCTCCTGGTTTGCGACCCGGCGGGAAACTGGATCGAGCTGGCGGGGATGTCGCAATTGCGGTGAACCGATGTACGCAGGCAAACCCATCATCGGCATCGCCGGGGGAATCGGGAGCGGCAAGAGCTTCATCGCCCGCGTTTTTGGCGAGCTCGGTTGTCATGTCATCGACTCCGACAAGCAGGTTCGCGACGCCTATCGCGACCCACAGGTTCGCCAGACGCTCCTGGAATGGTGGGGGCCGCAGGTCATACGGGAGGGCGAGGTGGACCGCGCGTTCATCGCGCGAAAGGTGTTCAACGACCCTGCCGAACGGCACAGGCTTGAGCAGCTTTTGCACCCTATGGTGAACGCGGCCCGAGAGCGGGAAATGGCCGCGGTGGCGCAAGACCCGAATGTAGTTGCCTTCGTGTGGGACACGCCCCTATTATTCGAGGCCGGACTTGCGGAGGCATGTGACGCGGTCGTGTTCGTCGAGGCCCCGCCGGAAGCACGTTTACAGCGGGTGCGCCAATCGCGGGGCTGGGGGCCTGATGAACTGGCAAGGCGAGAAAATTTACAATGGCCCCTAGACAAGAAGCGTGAAATATCCGATCATACTTTGAGTAACACTGCCGACGCGGCCTTTGCCCGCGAACAAGTCCGAGCACTGCTTCCCCGAATCCTCGCAAAAAACAACGCAGAGGCCGACCGCCGGTAAGCATTTGGGTAACAGGTCACGGAATGAGATAGTGTGGGTTGATCGCGAACGCCCGGCCCTCCCGGACGTATCAATTTAATCTCCCAGGACTATTAAGCGGTGGGTCGGTTTGGAATTGCCGGAATCTGTTTTCCCGGGCGTTCCGTGCCGCACCGAACACAATAACTGCTTTTCCGGACCTCCACGTCCCGCCCATGGCGGCCGAGGCGTTGGCCGGCGGTTGCTGGAAACGATTCGGAAGGATTCCCTCTGTGATTTGCAGTCCGGCCGCTGAAAGCGCCGGGGACTCGTTTAGTCTGTTATCTTGCGACGCGCCTGCTTCACGGCCGAACCGTGGAACACCCCTCGCAATTCCCTGATGTCAATTAACCCATCCCATACTTTGGAGGCCTAGCCACATGGCGAAGTCCACACCGCGTACGCGCCGACCGGCCGCGTCTTCCCAGTCTTCAGCAGAAACCACCCAGGACCAATCCACGGCCGCGCAAGCCACCGCCGTCGAAGCCCCGCCCGCGCCCTCCCGCGCCGAGCGAGCCGAGCCCAAGGCCGAAAAGCCCGACGCCCGCGAGCGTGACTCGCGCGACGCAAAGCCCGACGGCCGCGATTCGCGCAATGAGCCGCGCCAGGAGCGTCA
>JAQGHH010000055.1 GCA_028288945.1 Phycisphaerales bacterium | reverse complement strand
AGAAGATCGGGCCGTGCATGAACTGGAAGACGCGCTGGCCGGTCGCGTTCTCCATGATGACGTTGGTGCCGATGACGTCGGCGGGCATCAGGTCGGGGGTGAACTGGATGCGGCTGAACTTGAGGCTCAACGCATCCGCCAGCGCGCGGATCAGCGCGGTCTTGCCCAGGCCGGGGACGCCTTCGAGGAGGGCGTGGCCGCCGACGAACAGGCAGGTGAGCACGCCGTCCACGATCTCCTCGTGTCCGACGATCGACTTGGCGATCTCCGCCTGCACGGCGCGGTAATCGCGGCGGAATTCTTCACAAAGCTGGTGGACCTGCGGATCCACGCCGGGGACGGCTGCTGCGCTCATCGGGGTCCTTTCTTGCGTTTAGGTGTTGCGAAATCCGAGCGGAAGACTTTGCCGCGAAGGCGCGAAGGGACGAAGAAAATACGAATAGGAAGTTCCGAAGTTTATAATTCTCCGCCATCCCATCTGTGTTCATCGGTCCCCATCTGTGGCAAAAACTGCGGCAAAAATTTCTTCGCGTTTCTTCGTCCCTTCGCGCCTTCGCGGCAAAGTCTTCCGCTCGGATTTTACTCGCTTTCTTTTTTCTTGATCTGCTGCTGGGCCCGGCGTTTTGCTTCCAGGAGGCTGCCGGTGTGGCTGCCGCCGCTGGGGGCGCCTTTGGGTTCGATTTTCTTTGGGGGCGGCGGGACGGGCTTGTCGGTCGCGCCGCCGACGATCTGGGTGATGTTCCCTTCGACGCCGCCGGCCTTGGCCTCGAACTTGGCTCGGGGGTCGGGGCGTGCGCCGGCTTGCGCGGGGAGCTGGGGCGGGGATACGCCGCCCGTTTCCGCGGGGCGGAACTTGCTCTCGGTGACCTCTTCGCGCACGCGGCGGAAGGCGTCGAGCGTCGTGCGGCTTTCGACCCGGCGGACGGTCGTGTAAGCGCGTACGCGGTCGCCCATGGCCAGCGCCATGCGCTTGGTCGATTGCCAGTCCCAGGCGATTCGCCGGGCAGCTACGTCGAGCAGGATTAACCCGAGGAGCACGGGGATGAGCCAGTCCCAGATGGGCATGGGGGAGGCGGTGACGATCAGGCCGTCGCGCGTGAACAGGTCCGCGCCGCCGGCGTCCCACGCGGGGAGCATGCGCCCGCCGGTGCGCTCCCTGATTTCTTCGAGCTTGGCTTCGTTGCTCTTGAGGTCGCGCATTTCCGGGTCGCTGTTCATGGCGACGCCGGAGAGGAGCATGCCGCTCTGTTTCTGGCCGCTGTAGTTGAGGGCGACGACGTAGTTGCCGGCCTCGCGGGCGTCGAACTCGGCTTCGTAGGTGCCCGGCCCGGTCTGCACGAGGCGGACGGGGACCTGCTTGCCGTCGGGGCCGATGATGTTGCCGCCGATGTTGAGGAAGTTCTGGAAGGTGTCGTCTTTGCCAAGGGCTTCGACGGTGACTTTGCCCTTGGTGCCGGTGGTGGTGGTCTGCACGTCGAAGTCGCCGCTCATGGGCGGGCGGGAGACGGAGCGGACGACCTGCGCCCAGAACTTGGCGTAATCGGATGACCCGACCCAATTGACGCCCCATTTGGCGGTCGGGTCGCTCGTAAACACCGCGGCTTTGCCCAGGCCCGATTGCCAGTGGGCGAGTAGCGGGTCGTTCATCGTTCCCGCGGCGAAGGGCATGCTGACCTTCGGGTCACTCTTCTTGCTGGTGAGGACCATGCCGAAGACGGCCGGCGGCTTGGCCATCCCGCGGACCATCTCGTCGGAGGCGTCGAGCCGGTTGACGGCGATGCCCTTCTCGTCCTCCTTGATGAGGCTTCGGCGGACGATGGTCGCTTCCTTGATGAAGATCTGCGGCAGCTGATTTGGGTTCTTGTTGATCGGCCCGTAGGCGTGGCCGGAAAGTTGCTTGGCAATGTCTTCCATCGTCGGCGGCAATCCGGACTGGCCGAATTGGTGGGGGAAGACGGTGACGGTCGAGACGCTTACTTTTTGCTGTTTGTACTGCTGGACGAGCGAAGGAATGGGGGCCTGGGGGTCTCCGTCGCTGATGATGATGACGTGTTTGTGGCGGGCGTTGGACTTAGAGAGGGCGTAGCCGCCGTTGGCGCCGTTCATGGCGAGGTTGAGGCTGTCGTCGAAGCTGGGCATGTCGCCGAGTTGCATTTTTTTGGCGGCGGCGGTGACGGCCGACCCGTCGCCTTTTTCCTGGAGGACAAAATCCCAGCTCGCGCCGCCGATGCCGTTGGCCGCGCCCCCGCCGCCCCAGTTGTAGCTGATGATGCCGACTTCATCGTGCTCGGAGAGCGTCTTGACGGCCTGGAGGGCGCACTGGAGCCCCCAGAAGTTACCGTCGGGCATCTCGCAGGAGTGCATGACGAGGACGAGCGCGCCCTTGCCCACCTGGCGCTGGGCGGGGATGTCCATGTCGACGGGGAGGACTTTTTCGATTTCCGATCCCTGCCAGCCGCCGGCCCCGAAGGCGTCTTCCCCGCCGAGCATGATAAGGCCGCCGCCCATGTCGTGGACGTAGGTGGCGAGCATCTTGTCCTGCTCGGTGGTGATGCCCCCCTCTCCGTGGCGGACGTTCCCGAGGATGACGGCGTCGTAGTTCTGCAGCGCGACCAGGTTCTGCGGGAACTGGTCCATGGTGATGGTGCGGAGCGAAATTTCCTCTCCGGCCAGGGCCCTGGCGAGAAACTCGCCGGGGCCGCGCTGGCCGGAGCCGTCGCGGTAGTTGTCAACGTAGAGGACCTGGCCCTTGCCCTTGACGAAGACGAAGGACTCGGCGGGCTGGTTGATCTTGTCGATGTTCGCGCTGACCGTCCCCCCCGCCGCCTGGAGCGCGCCCGTTTCGGGGGTGAACTTGGCGACGAACTGATGGACGCCGGCCCGCTGGAGCGCGGGGACTTTCACGCTTTCGCGGTTGAGGCCCGGCTTGAGCGTGACGGAGCGGGCTTTTTCTAGGACCTCGTTGCCGCCCTCTGTCTTGTGGAGGACTTCGAGCTTTCCGGGGATCGGGCGGCTGCCGGTGGACTGGAGGATCACGTCGATGGTGAACGGCTCGTTTTCGCGCTTCCACGTGGGGCTGATGAAGCGCTCGATCATCACCGCATTCTGCACGTCGTAGTGCAGCGGCATGATGTCGATCGGCACATTCTGGCTTTTGGCGATGCCGAGGGCGGCGTCGAGGTCGCCGGCGTTGTAGTTGCCGTCGCTGACGAGCACGAGGCGGTGCATCGCATCCGGCGACATCGAAGCGAGGGCGAGCTGGATGGCCGAGGAGGCGTCGGTGCCGCTGCCGCGTTCGGGGATGCCGCGGGTGTCGAGCTTCAGGTCTTTGCTGGGCATCGTGTCGACCTGCGACCGCTGGGTGAAGCTGATGATGCCGACGCGGTCGTCCGACTGTTTGCGTTTGTCCTTGACGGATTCGCGGAGGTAGTCGTCGATGGAATCCTGGAGGGATTTGCCGGTGTAGTCCTTCTTCTCGACCAGATCGGTCGAAGGGCTCACGTCGCGCAGCACCCATACTTCGAGGGCGCTGTGCTTGCGCTGCCAGCGCACGCCCGCGAGGATGAGCACGAGCAGCAGCAACACGGCCAGGCGGATGCCGATGGCGGCCCACTTCCGCACCCGGCCCAGGCCGTTGAGCGACCGCATGCCCAACAGGACGACGAACGCGCCCAGCACGGCAAACAGCAGCGTGGCCATCCACCAGGACATGAACTCCAGGCGGATGGGGGAGGTGAAGGCGAGGAGGGGATTGGGGATCGTCATTGGATCCTCGCTGGGGGTGAGAATCGGAATTTTAGATTGGAGATCTCAGAGTTCAGATTTGAAATCTCAGATCTTAAATTTGAAATTTGGGATCGCAAATCCGGTAATGCAAAATGCAAAATGCAAAATGCAAAAGTCAAAATGGAAGAGCATGCGGCGGCCGTGGGCGAGGCCGCCTCGTCTTTCTCATTTTGCATTTTCCATTCTGCACTTTGCATTCCGCATTCCTCTTTTTGGATCACCGCCAATTCGCGCGTTCGGCTCAAAACTCAAAAACCTGCAATCTGTTGTTCCCCGCGTCCACTGTAACCACCCGGTCGCGCTTATCCACGGCCACACCCCACGGGTAGGCCAGTTGCCCCGGCTCGCGGCCGCCGGAGCCCCAGAGGCCCAGGCCGCGGCCGGTTTTTTTGTCGATCATCTGCACGCGGTTGTTGCCGAACTCGCAGACGATCAGGCGGCCTTCGCGGTCCTGATCGAGGCCGTAGGGAAAGCGGAACTGGCCGGGGCCCGAGCCGACCGCGCCCATGTTGCGCACCCAGGTGCCGTCCGTCTTGAAGACGACCAGCCGGTGGTTGCACGCGTCGGTGATGTAGACCGTGTCGTCCTTGTCGATGACCATCGACTGCGGGCGGGAGAACTCGCCATCGCCGTTGCCGAAGCGGCCGAACTGGTAGAGAAGCCTGGGGGGATTGGAAGAGGGGTCGAAGACCTGCACGCGGTCGTTGTCGCCGTACTCGCTGACGAACAGACGGCCCTTGGAATCCCAGGCGATGTCGGTCGGGTAGATGAACTGGCCGGGGCCTTTGCCCTCTTCGCCCCACTGGCGCAGCAGACGGCCGTCGGGCGAGTAGACGTCGACGCGGTGGTAGTGGGTGTCGGCGATGTACACGTTTCCGTCCGGCCCGACGGAAACCCCCACGGGCTTGCCGATCTTCCAATCGGGCATGCGCCATTCGCCCAGGTATTTTCCGTCGTGGTCGAGATGTTGCACGCGGGCGACGCGATCAATGAGGAAGAACGTGTCGTCCTTCGCGGAGTAAGTGATCGCCCGAGGATACACCACTTCGCCGGGGCCTGTGCCGGTCTCGAGCCAGACGGCTTTGGGTTGGCGGGGGTCGGAGCAGCCGACGGGAACGATGGCCGCGGTGAGCAGCAAAACCGCGTAAACGAAACGGCGTTCCGCACGCGAGCGCATCGGGCATCGGCCCGGTGCCAAGCGTGCGACAACAGCGGCGAAGGCGGGCACGAACCCCATCATGAGCGGACACCCTTCGATCACGCCTCGAAAGAACCGGGCCAGGTGCGCCATCACCATCCCAGCCGCCTCGCGAAGCAGGCCCGCATCGGACCGACTCTCGTCAAGGCGCCGCCGGGCCCCAGGGAGTGAGCGGATTGTACAGCCAGGCCCCCGCAATGGCGAGGAAAGAGCGGGCGATTTGAAAAACGTGCGGCCGCCAAATGAGTGAACCGTGACGGGCGATATCCAGTCACGGTTCACTCCTCGCTCTTTATCCTGACGACGTATTTATTTTCCGCCGCCTTGGGTCGGCGGGCTTTGCTTGAGGGTCTCGAAGTAACCCTTCACCGCGTTCTTCGCGCTGCGCGGGATGCGGTCCTGTTCGACTTCGTCGGCGGCTTCCTTGCTCTCGGCCTCGATGGCCTTGGAGAATTCCACCTTCGAGGCGCCGCGTTCAGCCGGCGCTTTTACAAAGCTGTTGGCGAGAATCTTGCCGTCGTCAATGGTCTGCGATGCGGACAATTCCTTTTTCACGCCGAACGGTGTTTCGTTCGGGTCGGGGCGCTTGCCGCCCGCGGCTACGCCCGGCCCACCCCCGCCGCCCGGACCCTGCTGCTGAGGATCGCCTTGTTGCCATTGGCCCTGGCCTTGTCCCTGCTGTTGGCCGCCCTGCTGGCCCTGACCGTTGGCCTGTTGCCCCTGGCCCTGCTGACCCTGCTGCCCTTGCTGGCCCTGCTGGCCGGCGGCGACGGCTTGCTGATCTTTCGCCATCGCCTGCATCTGCCCGATCTGCTGCTGCATCGCCTGAGCCGCTTGCTGCATTTGTTGCTGAGCGTTCTGGCCTTGGCCACCCTGCTGTCCCGCCGCCGCTTGCTGCTGGCCGCCCTGTTGTTTGCCCTGCTGACCTTGCTGAGCGGCCGCAGCCTGCTGCATCGCCTGCGCGAGCCCTTGGGCGGCCTGGGCCATTTGCTGGGCGTTGGCCTGCCCGTTCGCCTGCTGCTGGGCGGCCTGCGCCGCCTGCTTGATCGCTTGCGCGACCTGTTGTTGCTGCTGTTGGTTTTGCCCCGCCTGCTGGTTGGCTTGCTGAATGGCCTGGTTGACCATCTGCTGGACCTGCTGCTGCGCCTGCTGATTGCCGTTGGCGGCTTGCTGCATTTTGTCGGCGATCTGCTGCGCCTGCGGCTGGCTCATGCCGGCCTTCTCAAGCTGCTTCTGGATTTCGTCCTTCACCTTTGGGTCGTCGGCCTTCTTAGCGATGTTTGCGGCGAGCTTGGCCATCTGATCGGCGGCCTTTTCCTGCTCCTTCTTGTCCATCGTGTCGAATTTTTTGGCGGCTTTATCGAGTTCTTCCACGGCCTTGTTGAAGTCCCCTTTGGCGATCGCACGATGGGCGTCGGCGACGGGCCCGGTTTCCTCGGGGGGCGGGGTGCCGATGTCCTTGTAGTTGGCCAGTTCGTTTTGGGCGGCGACGAACTTGTTCGCGTCGTTGATTTTCTGCTTGATCGCTTCGATTTCCTTCAGCGTTTCCTGCGCACGCTTGGTCGCCGCGGGGGTGTTGGCGGTCTTATGTTCGAGATCCGCTATCATCTCCTTGCGGGCCAGCTTGATCTCTTCCTTTTCGGCCACTTCGCGCGGGGCCGAGTCGATGGCGACGATCGCCCGTTTGATTTCACGGTCCGCGCGGGCTTGCTCTACCTTGTGTTGTTCGGCCTTGACCTTGCGGGCCTGCTCAGTGTCCGTCCATTCGACGCGGGGCACGTACATGGCCCCCAGCAGCGCCACCAGCGCCACGAGAATGGTGACGATTCCGGCCAGCGGGTATTTGACAGGGAAGTGCTGGTGCGGTTGGACTTTGTCGGCGGTCTTCTCGGCGTCGCGCACCGCGGCGGCGGCGAAGGGGTCTCGGCTGCCGCGGACGTACAGCGCCGTGCTGAACTTCTCCTTAAGCCCCAGCCGGCTGTCGATCTCCACCGCGGCCTGTCGCGCGGTCGGACGCCGCAGGTACGTGTACACCATCGGCGCAATCACCGTCACCGCGAAGCCCGCCCAGAACAGGACGGGCTTATGCGGCAGGTGCAGCTTCGAGAGCCGGTCCACCAGGATTGCGATAAGAACGAGTGCCCCGAACGCGATGCCCGCCAGCGCCCACGCGCGCAAGAGCGTCGCGAGGGCCAGTTTGTTCCGCACCATTCCGACGTGTTGATCTAACCGGCTCATGCGGCCTCCCTCAATAGTGAACGCTTTGGGGCGCTGTCTATTATATAGCGCGTCCGACGAATCCCAACCCAGTTCCTGCATTCGTCCCCACCCCTTTGGATGCGCCGCCGGCCGCAATGTTACAAATAATTCCCGGGCGGAAATTAGGGGAGGGCGTCTTTATCGCCGGGATTCACGATGCGAAGGCCTTCCATGGTCCCGTCGGGGCAGACGGGCTGCATGATCTTGTTGAACTCCTGGAACGACTCGGGGTCGCCCGGGTTAGACTGCACCCAGACCATATCCGTGGGCCGCTTGACCATCATGCCGTTGGCTATGCTCATCCGCTGCGCGCCGCCGACCGCTGCCGCGCCGCCGCCGCTCTTAACCATCTCTTCGAGTTTCTGCTTGCCCTCTTCGTTAAAGCCTTCGAGGTGGCCGACGAACGGCTTGCCGTTGTCGCCGCAGCGGAACAGCTTCACGCGGAAGGCGGGCTTTCCGTTGTGATCGAAAGGCGGGATCTTGGTGACATCGTCGACGAACCAGGTCTTCCCGTCGTCGTCGGAGAAGAACGCCTTGGTAGGAATCGAAGTTGACGGCCCGCTCTTGCCCATCGACTGCCAGACGATGATGGCGATGGCGACGACGATAATGCCGGCGGTAACCCCGGTGGTGAGGGCGGGTTTTTCGTTCATTGTCTGTCGTATGCCCACGTTTAGCTCCTCAAAGATGTGCCGCAATACGGACCCCCCGGCTGCCGTCCCGAATTGACGATCGCTTCCGCTGCGAATGCCGCGCGCATCGTAATCTACGGGGCGGGTGCTGACAAGCGGTTGCGCCCCATCCGGTGACCCGAGCGCGCGGCCGGGCGAACCCTCGCGCGGGCGACGCGCGGCGCACTCGCCACCCAACGCCCGCGGGCCCCGGGCCGACGCACTGAAATTTCGCGCGTATTCCCGAGGTTTTTCGCGCTGCCGAACCCGGCGGGACCGGCATATGATACTTGGAATTCACCGACGGCTGTTCGCCGCCGGCAACCGAAAGGAGTTGAGCATGTCACGCATTAGCGATACGGGTAACGCGGGCAGCGCCACCGGGCGCGCCGGCGAAGCAGCCCAACAGGTGGGCCAGAACCTCCGTGATCTGGGTGGCCAGGTCCGCGACGCGGCCCGCGAAAAGTATGAGCAGTTGAGCGGTCAGGCCAACGAGTACTACGAGCAGAGCAAGGAGAAGGCCCAGGAGTGGGAACAGGGCCTCGAAAGCTACGTTCAGGAGAAGCCGATCCAAGCGCTTTTGATCGCAGCGGGCGTCGGAATGCTGTTGGGCGTGCTTTGGAAACGCAGCTAGGCACGCGACGCCGCGGCGGCTGGGCTTGCTCTGCCGCCGCGACGTCCTGAGGGAGGGTAACCTCTGTGAAAACCCAACAAGCAGAACGGGACGCCCCCAACGCGCGCCCCAATTCCACAAGCCGCCCGACCGACGGCGCGGCCGAAAACAGCACGCCCGCAGACGCCCTGCATGACGCGACCAAGCGCTTTGCGGAGGTCCGCGAATACGTCGCCTATTTCATCTCGGCCAAGATCGATGGTCTGAAAGTAACGGCCCGCAACATAGGCGTCTACGCCGCGTTGGGCGTTCTGGGCCTGCTGGCGGGCGGCGCGATGGTGGTGGCGGCGGTTGTATTGCTGCTTACCGGCGCGGCCCATGGGATCGGCGCGGCCCTGGGCGGCATGGATTGGCTGGGAGACCTCATCATCGGCGCGTTCGTGCTGATCGTCCTGGCCGTCGGCGTCATTGTCGCCCTTAGGAAGTTGACCAACACTTCGCGCAAAACCCTGGTGCAGAAATATGAATCCCGAAAACGCGACCAGCGCCTCCAGTTCGGCCACGACGTCAGGCAGCGCGCCCGGGAGAAGTGAGCCGGGCGACGCGCCGCCGCCGGAGAAGCCGCCCCAGGAACTCAGCGAGTCGGAGTTCCTCGCCCAGCAGGCCGCCAGCGCCAAGGCGGCCATCGCCGGCGCTCTGTCGGAGATGGGAAGGGACTTCGCCCGAACCGCCGACCCCCGACTGTGGGCCAAGCAGCACCCTTGGGCGACGCTGGCCGCATCAGCCATCGCCGGCTTCGCGGCGGCGGCCACGGTCGTCCCCTCCAAAGAACAACAAGCACTGGCCAAGCTGACCGCGATCGAGCGCGCCCTGGACGGCCGTCATGCAACAAAGCCTCCCCATGAAGGGGAACAGGCCTCGGACGGCAACGGGAAGGAAAGTAAGGGGGGAATCGTGGGGATGCTGATCCGCGAACTGATCGGCGCGGTGAGGCCTGCCCTCCTCAGTATGATTTCCGCGGGACTTGCGGGTCAGAGCCCGCCCCCGCCCGGCGACCCAAATGCCCAGGATCAGGCCATGGGCGGCGGCACTTCAAGCGGTGCTTCCAACATCTAGGAAGCGGTTTGAACACCCGGATACTGCAATCGCAAAATCTGGTCGAAGGGGGAAACGGTGGGACGGCCGGAAGTATGCGAACGTAGCGCCGTCGGGAACGGGATGACCAAATCATCACCGCTGCTCGCGACGCTCCCCGTCCTCTCCCCGCCCACCGTTTTCCCCTTCGCCATCACTGCGATCAGTCGCCCCGGCCCGGACAGCAGGCACCGTTTGCCCCGCTTGTCGCACGCCGCCGGAAATCACTGTCGCGGCCGGATTTTTTCGTTGGCGGATTCGGGCCACCGCAGTAGTCTGAATCCTGCCGGGCACGCGTTGCGTTGTCCGCGACAAACAACCCGCTCCGCAGTCCCGAACCGTGCTCCAACCCGGTCTCAGGGCACCTCGCCAAAAGGCAGCCACTATGCGATTCCGAGGACCCACCCTCGCGCGGCTCATTGTGCTGTCTGCCGGCCTCTTCATCACGGCCCCGCTGCCCAGCACTCCTGTTCCCGCCGATCGGGTCTCCCCGGAATGCGGCCCCATCACGAGCTATCGCCCGGAAGTCCGCCTCCGCAAACTGCATCTGGTTCGGCCGGACCTCATTCCGTATCCCATTGCCTACGAAGTTTACTGCTGAGGTCCACCGCGGTTCCTTCCGCGTGCACCGTATCTATCCGATTCATTGGCGGGCAAAGCAAATCGCTGATTTTGGAGCGCCTCATCGTCTTCGCGCCGGACGTCTCTCGCTCCGATGCCTGGAAACACGACGCCGCGTCCGATAACCTTTGGCGAGGTAAACTGCCTCCGCAATGGCCGACCGCGCGACTCCACCTTCCCCTTCCCATCCCGCTCCCAAGCCACTCGGGCCTTTGCTTTGGATCGCGCTTTACAAGATGCTCAAGGCAGTGGCGATGGTCGTTGCCGGCGCGATCGCCTTTCACATGGTCCATCGCGACCTCGCGAAAGCGGTGCTGCGGGCCATCGAGCACGTCCACATCGACCCGAACGGCCACTTCGCAGAGCGACTGCTCGCCCGCGTCGCCCACGTTCATCCCGGCCATCTGCAACTGCTCGGGGCCGGCTGCTTCGTCTACGCCGCAATCTACATCACCGAAGGGGTCGGCCTGTTCTACGAAAAGCGCTGGGCCGAATGGCTGACGGCGGTACAGACCAGCATTCTCATCCCGTGGGAATTGGTCGAGTTCTTCCGCCACCCCTCCATCGCCAAAGCGGTGGTTCTGCTGCTTAATGTATTGGTGGTCGCGTACCTGCTCTGGAGGATACGCGACGATGATCGTGAGGAAGCGAAGGCCGCCGCGCGCGAACCGAACCGCGCGGGCGAATAGTCGCGCTCGGCCAAGGCGACTAAGGCTAAGGCGAAAAAACCGGCTTTTGTAGGGTCCGCTTTAGCGGACGTGGCTACACAGATCGTACCAAAAACGTCCGCTAAAGCGGGCCCTACCGGAGGCGCAAGGTTTTCCTCCTGGCCCTAAACGAGAAGCTGGGCGCGTTCGTGCCTGGCCCGCGCGAGAGGGAGTAAATGAAATGGCGGTGCCGTGCTTAGCCGGTCACCTGAGCCTGGGCGGCTCGTTTCACCTTTTGGGCGGAGAATCCTTTATCGCCCTGGATGATATCGTACTCGACCAGTTCCCCGTCCTTGAGTGAGCGGAATCCGTCCCCGTCGATGCTGCTGAAATGGACGAACACGTCCTGGCCCTGGGGGCCGAGGATGAACCCGAAACCCTTCTTCGAATCGAACCACTTGACTTGACCACTGGGCATGGCCGCCTCCACACAGAATTGAAGAACCCGCACGCCGCAAAAGCCCCCATGGTTCAAGGCGCGTCGAAAGTGATGTGATCGCCGGCGCGCCTGAGACCGCCGGCAATGTATCGAGAACGCAAGCAAGAAACCAGAATATTCCGGCGATTTTGTTGGGCCCGGTTACAATTCTACGTTGCCGATCCATTCCCACCCCTCCTATACTGCCATTCCTGCGGCTTTGCGGAGGAATTTGTGACCGAGTTGAGTAGCACCCCCGACGCCGACCTCCCCAAAGCGTCGGCGAGAATCCTGATCGTCGATGACAACGAGCCCACTGCAAAGGCGTTGGCGAAGATATTAAGTAGCGCCCATTACCAAGCGGCCATTTCCCTCCGCGGCAACGACGCGATCGAATACGCCCGCGTGCACTCCTGCGCCGCCGCGATCGTCGACATCCACCTCCCCGACATCAACGGCCTGGTCGTCTCCCAGAAGCTCCGCGAAGTCATGGGCCCCTCCGCCCCCATCATCGTCTTAAGCGGCGACACCTCGATGGAAGTCATCAACACCCTGCCCCACGTCGGCGCGACGTACTTCTTCAGCAAACCGGTCAACGCCGGGCAGTTGCTGGAACGACTCAAGCAGTGGCTGGGTGCGCCAAGTCAAAAGTAAAAAGGGGAGACGGGCGGTCATTCGTCAGAAGATGAGCGGCCGCCGGCGTCATTTGCTCTTGTTGAGATGACGACTTTTCCAAGAATGGCCGCGATCTCGCGGGCTTCCGTCACAAGACCGGTCATGAGGTGCTCGGGCACGAGATGGCTCGCCACCAGGAGCCAAAGCCAATAGATCGTCTCGCGGGCTTCTTTAAGGGCGATCGCATTCTTCGAGCAGAAGTCTTTTCGACTCTGTCCCACCTGCGCCTCCTCCACGTTGGCGCCGATGGACGTCCCACTCGCGAGCAATTGACTCACCAAGCGATCACTTGCGATCGACCGCTTTTCCAAATATCTGCAAAGTCGCAAGATCCGCACGGCAAATCTGAACGTCCGCTCCGGAATATCTGATCGTCCGCTATGAGTCACAAGAGCCTCCCTTCGACGCCCTCTTCACTTTCTACTTTTTACTTGGTCGAGCGCTAGCTCGACGTAATGGGGCGTCAGCCATCGCATGTACCGCAATTCCTCCTCCTTCACCGGCCGCACGACCTTTCCCGGCACGCCCATCACCACCATCCGGTCGGGCACTTCCAAGCCCGGCGGGACGACCGCGCCCGCCGCGATCAGGCATTCGCTGCCCACGCGCGTGCGGCTGAGCAGGATCGCCCCGATGCCGACCAGACTCCCCTTCCCGACATGCGTGCCGTGCACCACCGCGCGGTGGCCGATGGTCACGTCGTCTTCGATGACGTTGGGCACGCCCGTGTCGCAGTGAATGACCGCGCCATCCTGCACGTTGACGTTGCGGCCGATGGTCACCGGCGCGACGTCGCCCCGTACGACTGCATTGAACCAGAAGCTCGCCAGTTCGCCGATACGGACGTCCCCGACGACGGTGGCATTGTGGGCGAGGAAATAATTGCCGGGTGTTCGAGTGAAAAGCTCCATGCCCCTCATGTTACCCCGGCGATTGCGCCGAAGCCTTAAGGGGTCAGCGAAGGTGGCCACTCGATTCCAAATTGTGCGCCGCCTTGGTCCCCTCTCCCCCGAGTACGAGGGAGAGGGAGAAATGCAGCCCCGCATTCCGCGAACGATGACCCGTTCGCCTTGTAATGCTAAAATACCTTGCCGACTCGGCGGATCCGCAGTCTTATAGCGAGAAACACGAATG
>JAQGHH010000117.1 GCA_028288945.1 Phycisphaerales bacterium | reverse complement strand
TCGATGGTTCCGGAGACGACCTGGTCGGCAATCTCGCCGATGCGGCGGCGGACGTGTTCGAGGAGCGCGTGGAATTCCTCGGCCTCGGCCACGTCCGATGAATCGCGGTAGCCGAAGGAGCCGTCTTTCTTCACGTACGCCTGCACCACGATCGACGGCCCTTCGCTGCACTCGGCGTCGAAGTCGGAAAGGGAGTCGGCGTGGAATACCCCGCGAGGCTTGAGCGCGAGGAGGAAGCGCGGGTCAGTCGGGTCGAGGGCTTCGTCCGGGTGCTTCACGTCGCCAAAGAACCGGAGGAGCTGAAGGTAAAACCCCGCGGCTGGCGATAGCGGCCGGCCCGCAAATTGTTCTCCGCCCGACTGCAGCACCAGCAGGTAGGTGAGCAGTTGCAGCGACAGGCCGTGGTAGACCTTTTGCAGCGACAGCGGCGCGACGCTGAGCTTGTAGTCGAAGACGGCGAATTTGCCGTCGTCCTGATGCGTATCGACGCGGTCGATCTTGCCATGAAGGTTCACCTCGTGCCCACGCGGCGTGGTGACGCGGAGCGCGGGGAGCCGGCCGCCTTCCCCGAACGCGACGCCCGCGTGCGCGGGACGGAAACGGCTACGCTTCATCAGCTCGCGCTGCGTGGCGAGCACCTGCTCCAGCGTCCGTTCGACGCGTGCCAGCAGGTATCGGTTGCGGGCGCTGCCGAGCATGATCTCGCCGCGAAGGGCATGACCGGCCGCCCGCGCCGCACTGCGGATCATTTCGCCCGTGATCGGAAGTGGCTCGGTTTGCGCATCCGGCCGCGTGATTAGCGCCTGTGCGACGAGCTTCTCCAGAAGCTGGTGGTAGATGCGCCCCAGGTCCTGCGCGCCGACTTCATCCCCTTCGCGCGCCTGGAGGCGCAGGCCATAGCGGGCGAAGTGTTTGAACGGGCAGGCGGCGTAAGTTTCGAGCTGCGCGATGCCCACGGACAGCGGCGCGACGAAGAGTGACTCGCGCACGTCGGCGGCCAGCGCGGCGTCGTTCGTGTAACGAAGCGCGGGCCAGGCCCGCTCGCGCAGCAGGGCGATGTCGCCCGTCGCATGATGCGTAGCAAACCACTGGTAAAGCGCGGGCCAGGGGTCTTGGACATTCGTTTCAGAAGCGCCACCAGCGGAGCCGTCCGCCTGCCGTTTGGCGGGATCGATGCGTACCCAGCGCATCAGCCCGGTGACGAGTTGCCGCGGAGTGCTGATTTGGTGGACGTCATCCGTGTGTTGGCGCGCGAGCGTGACGACTTCGAAATCGGGGAAGAGCTCGCGAACGCGCTGCCAGAATGGTGACGGGCTTAAGCGCCGGTTGGAACCATCGGACAACGGGCGCGAAAGGTACAGGCACTCGGAAGCCTGGGTAAAGGCGATGTAGCCGAGCAGGCGCTCGTCGAGCAACCTCCGTCGCGCGTCCGGGTTCAGGTCGAGCTTCCGGCGGCTCATCTCACGGCGCTCGCGGTCGGAGAAGACTGAATCGTCACGGGCCGCGGCGGGGAACTCGCCTTCGTTCAGCCCCATTACAAACACCGCCCGCACACGCGGGCAGCGCGTGCGATCGATCTGCCCGACCAGCAACTGGTCGGCGGTGGGGGGCGTGAGGGCGAGGTCGAATGCCTCGATGCCCGCATCGACGATCTGTGTGAAATTCTCCGGAGTGACCAACTCGTCGCCCAAAAGCTCCACCATCTGATCGAAGAGCGCGACGACGTTGGCCCAGACTTGTTCGTGTTCGTCGTGCTGCTCGAGCGCGGAGACCACGCCGGAGGAGGGGGCCGCGACGGCGGCGGCCATCCATTTGGCCAGCGCGGCGCGAACTCCAAAACGCTCGAACACGGCGAAGAGCTCCATGGCAATTTCACGGAGGGGGAGGGGCTTCTCCAGCCGCAGTTTTTTCGTGAACGGGGAGAGCTTCGCGGCCACGCCTTGGCGGAGCGCGTCAATACGGAGCGGATCAACTGCGGTGGCGGAAGGGGCGTCTTCCTCGCCCGGGCGTGTGAGGTCGCGGCGCCAGGTCCACGGATCCTCGGATTCCCACTGCCCGCCGCGGACGCGGTGGAGCAGGACGTAGTTTTCCAGTTCATCGGCCTCGTCGGGCGTGACGCCGGTCAGGCCGGTCTTGAGGAGGGTCATCACGGCGTCGTGGGGCCATTCGAACCGGGCGATTTGCAGGACGCTACGTAGGAATTGGAGCAGCGGGTGGTGAGCCGCGTCCCGGCGGCGGTCAACGAAGTAGGGGATCGCGTGCTCGTCGAAGCTGGTGGAGAGGAGGGGATGGTATTTGGAGAGGTCGCGGACGAGTACCGCAATTTCCCGCAGGCGCAAGCCCGCCTGGAGCAGACCGCGGATTTGGCGCGCGACGGCGTCCGCCTCGGATCGGCGGTCGGGCGATTCGAGGAGGAATGTTGATTGCCGACTGCCGGTGTGCGAAGGGGAAAAGGCGGTTACAGCGTTGTTCGTGCGGATATGCGGATCATCGCTGGATGGGAACATCTCCCGTTCGAGGCGCGCGAGTTCGGGCGATGCGAATCTTTGAATCGCCTCCAGGCGGATATGCGGATTCACTTCGACGGCGTCCTGTTCGAAGGTGAACCAGAGCCGCTGGTAAATAGATTCGGTGCGGTGGAAGGGGCTCAAATCATCGGGCTGCAGGTGCGGGTCGTCGAGGACGGGGCTGTGAGGGTCGAGCAGCAGGGTGATCTCGATGCTCGCGCCGGCCCTGGCGATCGCGCCCAGCATCCTGCGTTCGAAGTCGGTGAATTCGAGGAAATCATCGACGTAAATCGTGGCCTGCTTCAGGAAGTTGCAATGTTCAACGGACGCGAGCACCTGCTGCAGTCGGCGGTGCTGGTCGAGGTGCTCCTGGCCGAGGTAGCGGGTGTAGGCGTCGTAGAGCAGATGCAGGTCGCGGAGCTTGGACTGGAGTGAGAGGGCGTCGGCGTCAATGGGACCGCTCTGGGATAGGTCGTCGAGAAGGGCGGCCAGGTCCTGTGCGGATTTGCCGGCGCGTTCCATCTCGGCGAAGGTGAGATCGAGCTCGGCGGCGAGGCCGGGTTGGCGGGCCACGCTCTTGAAGAAGGTGAGCTCGCCGGCATGACGGCGGAGCAGGTGGCCAAGGATCATTTGCCGGCCGAGCGGGGTGACTTCTGGAACGGCCGCGCCGCCGCACTCGGCGAAGATGTCGTCGCCGAGCTGCTCGAACGAGACGACCCGCGCCCGGCAGAACCCGGGCAGGCCCGAGGCGCACGTGAGCTCGCGCTCGGCGGTGAAAGTCGCCTGCCGGGGGAGCAGCCAGTAGATCGGCGGCCCCAGCGGCCGGGCGCGCAGCTCAGCGACGATCGACTGAAAGCAGCGAAACGTCTTCCCGCTCCCCGAGCGGCCAATGACAAACATGACGGACATCCGGACGGAAGGATACCGTCGAGAACGGTTGGAGGGGAGAGGGATGGGTGAGGAGCCGGGGGAAGGTAGTCGGGCAGACGAATGCAAAGTGCAAAATGCAAAAGTTAAAATAAGGAGCGGTCAGAAATGAGGCCGGCTATGCCGTCCGCGCGCCTTTCATTTTGACTTTTGCATTTTGCACTTTTCATTCATCTTTTCTCGTCTTGCTTCCGGCTCTTGGCTCCCATCCCTTCTCTCCTAGTTTCGGCTTCCCTTCAGCATGTGCAGTTTTCCGTCGGCGCTGAGGTAGTAGAAGCCGCCGTCGGTGGCTTGCCAGGTGGGGTTGATGCCGGCGGGGTCGGTGACTTTTTGGACGAAGTCGAGGCGGCCGCTTTCGACGGGGTTGGTTTCGGAGACCAGGTAGCGGCCGAAAATTTGCAGCCGGTATTGGGCGGCGGGCACCGGGCCGGCGGGATTTGCGGGCTGGCCGGCGGGGGCCGGGGCCTGCTGCGGAACCGCGCCGGCGGGTTGGGTGGCGGGGGCGGGTTTCCCTTGGGCAGGCACGCCGGGCGCGGCGGGACCGTCGGGGGCGGCGCCCTCGGCGCCCTCGGCGTCATCGGTGACACGCTCGTCGAGCAGCACTAGGAATTCCTGGCCGATGAACATGTCACGCACGTTCAGAGGGCTGGTCGGATCGACCGTGCTGGTCCACGTCTCGGCGGGGCGGTCGAGGTTGTAGCTGATGACCGCGTCGGGGCCGACAACATACAGGTGCGGGCCGACCACGCGAAGGCTCACGCCCCAGCTCTTGCCGGTGCTGAGGATGCGGTCCACGTCCTGGTCGCCCTGCGGCGAACGGTAACGCAACGGGACGGGCTGGCCGGTCTCCAGGGAGTGCACGCGCACGTATTTTTCTGAGCCGTTGTCGGCCAGAGCGAGGATGCGGCCTTCGGAGATGAGCAACTGGTCGGGCTGCGTCGCGCCGCCGAAAGGCGGAAGGCCGGGGTTCGCGAGCACTTCCTTCTCGGGCGAATCGCCCCACGGCTTGTAAAGGTCCTTGAGGCAAAGCCGAT
>JAQGHH010000641.1 GCA_028288945.1 Phycisphaerales bacterium | reverse complement strand
CGGGATAAGCGGGGACTTGGGCTGTAGCCCCCACGGAGAAATTCACCAGTGCCCTCCAGTATCTCGAAGGCGCGAATGCACAAGGCGTTCAACGAAGGCCGCCGCTCTGCCACCATCGCGTCCGCGGAAAATCCATACGACAATCCAAAACTGCGCCAACTCTGGGAGGCGGGCCGCACCAAGCAGGCCGCCGGGGAAATCAAGACCCCGATCCCGGCTCTGGAACACGGAGAGACGCGCGCCGCCCGCGCACGCCAGAACCCGCCGGGAAACCGGCGCACGGCGCTCCCGACACCCCGCCCACGCAATAACCCCCGTTTCGGCGGCCGCGGTTACGGTGGGGGCGGACAGGGTGGGGGCGGACAAGGCGGAGGCGGGCAGGGCGGAGGCGGCTACGGCGGAGGTGGCGGCTATGGTGGCCGTCCGCGCGGGCGGTAAGAGCAGGCTCGAGTGACGTTCATCGTCATCGAGCCCTGTATTCTGCCGTCGGGCTTGCTTCTCATCTGAAATGATTGCGGGAGATCGCGATCGGCGACAAGGACCGTACGCCGGGGGGGTTCTGCGCCATTGCTGGGGCTGTTTCCAAATAAGATATAGCTTGCTCTTGCTGAATTGGGGGGGTAAGGTTAGTGCTTCAAAGGAACGGCCTCCTCACTTCTTTCCGTTCCAGCCATACATTTTGAGGCACTTCTTATGGCCACTGCAACCCAGTTTCACCCTCTGCCCGTCATCGGGTATCCCGAGGCTTGGTACGCCAAGCACATCGAAGACGCCCACAACGCGGGCGACCGTCACGCCCACGCGTCCTACAAAGTGGGGCAGTACGTCACGCTCGGCCTCCGCGCCGACAAGTCGTGGGAGGAGAAGCTCAAATGCTTCCGCCACGCGCTCAAGCACTACGGCATCGCCCCCGCCGACGCGGACGCCGTCCTGCAGGATTTCTACCGCAAGCTGGGCGACGTGATCCGGCGACAGGCCGGCCAGGAGGCCGTGCGCCTGTCCCGCGCCCAGGCCGACGCATGGTCGATCCGCCTGGAAATGGGGAGCGAACGCGCGGTCGTCGAGGACGAAGCCGAAGTCTTCTTCGCCAACCTGCTCGGGCACTCGCACGACAATCCTGAATGGTGCGGGAAGGAATCCTGGCAGACGCTGTGCGCGATGCGGGACCGGTGGATCTGATCACCCGTCCGCCGTCCGGCGCGGATTGTACCCGTGGCTTACGCGCCCGTGGCGTGTGCGTTGCGCACGGCATCCAACCGGTCATAACAGGCCCGCAGCCATTTTTCTGACACGCCGCGAAGCTGCTCGTCGGCGGCGGCTTGTTTCTCCGCGGAATCCGCGACGAACTTTTCGTCCGGATACTTTGCGTGAACCTCGCACGCCTGCTTCATCGCGCTCAGCCCGTCGGGATCTTCGTCAATCCCGAAATGCCGTGGTATCCATTGGAGGACCGCGCCCGGCAACTCTTTGAAATTGAGCAGCCTGCCCGTCCGCGGGTCATGGTGCTCGGCGGCCGCCTGGCAAATACGTGCCAGAACTTTGGCCGTGTATTCATCGGGGGACATGAAGGCCGCGGAAGCGAGGTCCATCCCGAGCCATGCCGAATTCATGACCGCCGGCAGCATCTGCCCGCTCCGCCGTCGCCGGTGGGAGACCAGAACTTCAAGCGGGTCGCGGTAGACGAAGAGATACGGGACCGTCGGAAACGCCCGGCGAATGAGGGGCAGGTAGGCGGCGCTGGGGGCGTCGAACTTGATGATTAAGTGTCTCTCCGAACCCGATCGCGGTTGGGCCAGCGCGTGGACCAATCCTTGAAACCACCCGATCCGTGGATCGTCGGGGCGGGCGGCATCGCCGTCGATCCGCGTTCGCAGGATGGCGCCCAGACATTCCGGCTCCGACATCACCACGCAGTGCGGCAGTCGGGAGATCATCTGTGAAATCAGCGTGGACCCACACCGCGACATGTGAAAAATAAACCCGGAAACGGCGAGCGAGGGGCGAAGGGCGTGCAGGTCGTCGAGCGAAGTCTGATGCCGAAACACGAGATTGAACGGGTGCCGCATGACGCCGGCAATGGTCTGATCAAAAAAAGGCTCGATGAACCGGCGGGCGCCCAGGAAACACCAGTCCACGCGCAAGCCTTCACGGCCTTTGAACACGCGGAGCGGAATCCAGCCATCGAGCTTCCTCATATCCATACGGGGAAACCCCTCTGCATCCAGGAAAGTTGGGCGGCTTGAAGGGCGGCCCGAACCTCATTACGGTCGAACGTGTAGCCGTGCCCGGAGGCAACTTCGATCAACGCCGCTATAAAGCCCTCGGTGTCGGCGGGCGCTTGCAGCAGGCGTCGCTGAAGAACCGGGTCGTCCAGGACGTGTTCGCGGAAGCGCTCGAATTCATATTGCGGCATTGCCCCTCGCTGTTTTGAGCTTAATCGGGCACGGCCGGGCGAGGCACTCAAACGGGCAGGAATAACGCCTTGCCGAAGTTGCTGCCGAATTGGAAATAGTCCACGCTGTTGATGCGGTTGTCGTGGTTGTAGTCGAAATACTTGTTGAAGTTGGCGTTCGTCGAATTCGATCCGAAGGCGTTTGAGAACTGGAAGTAATCGACGCTGTTGACGCGGCCGTCGCCGTTGATGTCGCCGAAGAGCTTGCGGAACGCCTTCGTCTGGTCGCCGCCGGCGAGGGTTGCGCCGGTGCCGTTGGTGATCAGGGCGGCGTGCAGGGTGAATTGGTAGACGCCGTCGAGGAAATCGCCAAACGCGTTACCAATGACACTGCCTGCGACGACCTGCACCACCCAGGTCTTTCCGTCCGCCGACGGATTGGTGATCGTGAAGGCTGAAGCCGGGACGGGCGTCGAGGTCAGGATGGCCCCGGCGGAGTTGGTCGTGACCTTGTTCATGGTCACCGCCCCCGGCGCGAGGGTGACGACCTGGCTGAATACGAGCGTGAAGCTCTTGAAGAGCGAGCGCTGGGCCGCGCCGTCGCCGATGATCGTTGCGACCAAAGACGGCGGCTGGTTGAGGGTGATGCCAATAACCAGGGTTTGGCCGTCGATTGTGGACGCGACGATTGCCGCGCCGTACATGCCGGGCGTCGGGGTGTAGACGGAGGACGCGCTGCCGGCGGTGGTCGTCGTGTTCGTGGGCATGACCGTGCCTAGCGTGCAGGCGAACGTGGCCGCGGTTCCGTCGGGAATGCCGAAACCGCCCACCGCGGCGCTGTTGGTGGTAACGGAGGCGGTCAGGTTCGACGTGTCGCCCGGGTTCAGGGAAACCTTGGAAGAGGAGAACTTCATGACCAGGAACGGGGAGGCGGTTGTAACCGCGCCAAAGAGACTGGCAGGGGGGGTGTTGGTGCCCCACCAATTGTTGGCGGCATTAAAACTTCCGGCGCTGCGGTCAACGGCGGTGCCGCCGCTGGTGGACGTGTTTCCCACGATGCGGTTGTCGGCGGCGGAAAGGAGGCCGATCCCGGCGACGCCCTGGAGATAAATCCCGCCGCCCCCATGGACGGCGCTGTTGCCGGTAATGATGTTTCCATTCGTGGCGCTGCTTCCGATCGTGTATTTGCCAGTGCCGTTGACGAAGATTCCACCCCCCTGGCCGAAGCCGAAGGCGAGCGGGTCCGCGGCGGAGTTTCCTGTGACTGAGGAGTTGGTCAGGGTGAGGCCGGCGCCGGTGGAGTTGGTGCCGTCGAAGATCCCGCCGCCTTGTCCTTCGAGGGCTTTGTTGTTCGATACGGTGCAGTTGCTGATGGTGGGCACGTCGTCGGTGCCCCAGAATCCGCCCCCGTCGTCAGCGGCATTGTTGCCGGAGACGAGCGAATCGGTCATCAGCAGGGTGCCCGCGAGGCTGACGCCGCCGTCGAAGTAAATGCCGCCCCCCGACCCGCCGCCCCCGGTCGAGTTGGCGGTGTTGTTGGTGAACTGGCAACTGGTGAATTTCACCGTGCCGCCGTCGGCCATGTAGATGCCGCCGCCCGATCCGTTGGCGGTCGAGTTGGAACTGACGACGACGTCTTTCATGGTCAGCGAGCCGGACCCGGTGGGGCCGGCGTCGAACGCGATGCCGCCGCCGACGTTATCGCCCGATGCGGCCGACGCGGTGTTCCTGCCGAAGCGGACGGTGACGCCCGCCAATGTTGCCGCAAAGCCGGCGTGGGCGCCGAGCGGGTTGATGGACAAGACTTTGTCGATGCCGTTGGTGGCGGTGGTCCCGGCCTGAATGATCGTGCCCGCCGACCCCGCGCCGAGCAGCGTCAAGGCGTTGTTAACGACCAGCTGCCCCGCGGTCCCTGCGTCGTTGTGCCCGGCGATGGTCAGCGTATAAGTCCCGGCGGGGAGATCGACCTCGTTGGCGCCGGCGGTGTTATTGGCCGCGAGGATCGCCTCCCGCAGGCTGATCTTTCCGTCAGCGCCGCGGCTGGCGAGCAGGTTGGCGATGCTGGTGGTGTTGCCGTCCACGACGTCGAGCGTCGTCGTGACGCCGACCACGCTCAGCAGCGTTCGCGATTCGAGGCGTTCGATTCCCAAGCCCCGCCGCACGCGGGCTGCATCGGCGCGCCCCGGGCGGCGGTTCATGACACGGTGGCTGGCGTGCGGACGGCTCATGACGTCTCCCTCTACTATGGACGCTTGCAATTCTCTGATAACGGGACCTACCCTAAACCGCGACGCGGAGCGTGCTTTTCAACAGCGAGCCGCCGTTGCTCATCAGCACGTTAATGATTGGACGCGCCGTGTGCGGCGCTGAGCCGCCGGTCGCCTGCAGGCTGACGGACCTCAAGGGCAGCGGGGTCTTCCCGATGGTCAGGCCTTTCACATGGACGTGGTGATCGGCCAGGCGCAGTGAGCTGGATTTTCCTGCCGAGATGATCGCGGCGAAGTGTGCCCCAAGGAATTTGGCGTCGGCGAGCATCCTGGCGGCCACCGCCGGGCCGGCGGCCGGGGTCTTGGTGGTGACGCCGCGCAACCCAACATGCTCGGCAATAAACGCCTTGCCATTGGCGATCGCCTGGACGAGCGCCGCCTTGCCGGCGGCGGGGATGGGCTTCGCGCCCGTACTCGCTTCGATGGTGAGATTGCTGGTCGTGTAAAACACCACCAGGTCGTAGCGGGCCAGCTCGGCGGGCGTGAGGGCGGAGCCGTCGGTAAGCACGGTCAGGGCAATTCCGTTGGCTTTCGCGAAGCTCACCACAAGGGTGGATAATTCGCCGGCCAGCTCCTTCGGGAAATCCGCGGGAAGGTCACTCAATTTCGCGAACAAAAGCACCGAACGCGGCACGGGCGCCGCGAGCGCCGTCGCCATTGGCAGTCCGCCGGCGGCCAGCCCCAGTGTTGCCGCCCCGGCGGCCCGCAGGGCCTCGCGCCGATTGATCCCGCTGGTCTTATGCGACATGGCTCTCTCCCTGATTGACGGTTTCCCGCCCACTTTCCCACTCCGATGTTTCGCCTGCGTTCAACCCTTTGCGTGGCGGGTTCCACACCATGCAGAGGTAAATTCCCTGTTCCTGTTCATCCACGAACCCGAGTCGGCAGTAGAGGCCCCGCGCCCGGTTGAAGGTTTCCACGTGCAGCCGCACCCGTTTGCCCGCCTCCCGGGCTTCCTCGATCAGCGCCCGAACCAACGCGCCGCCAGTGCCGGCTCCCCGATGAGCCGGGAGCAATGCGATGTCCATTAGCAAAATCTCATCCGCGCCGCGGTCCACGATCATGCGTCCGATCGGCCGGCCGTCGCGGACGATCAGATGCCATGCGGCGGCGGGGTAGTGAGCAAGGTAATGGCGTCTTTGGGCGTCGAACTGCATCCGCAGGAACGCCGATTTTTGGTCCTGAGGCCAGTTGGTTTGCGCCAGCTCCTCTTCACGGGTGCTGGAGTAAACCGCCAGCAGAAAGTCCGCGTCTGCGGTGCCGGCGGGAACAAGGCCCACTGCGCCGGCTTCCGCGGAATCTGTTGGCGTCGTGTTGCCCATGAACCGCTTCCGTTTCCTTCCGCTTACGAGCGCGCCGGGAAAATGCCCTGCAAGGCGATCACGAAGTTGACGGCGAGGTAAGGCGGCCAGTTATTGTGAGGCTGACTTCCGCCGGTGGCGGAAAGGGAAGCCGCGTTCATCGCGACGTTCGGCGCGCCGCTGCCATAGACTCGCATCGTCGGCGACGTGCCCCACTGGCCGGAGGGTGGGGCCGATCCGCCCGACAATGCGTCGGCGTTGGCGTTGTGATTGTGTCCCGGCAGTTGCTGGCTAATGAGCGCGACAGCGGCCTCGCCGCCCGATTCACCGAGGCTGCGGCTGGAGAGGCCCGGGCCTTGCCCGAAATGCATTGCAGCCTGACCTTGAAGGTTAGGAAGCGCGAAGTTGGTGACCCCGTTGCCGCCGTACATCGTGCCCAGCAGGGAAAACAAGGCGGTGTTTTGCGAGATGTTCAAAATCTGCCCGTTGCAAAACGCCCACCCCCGCGGGGCGAAGTTGAAGCCGACCATCCGGATCTCACCGACGAAGGGGTCAGACATGCGTATCCCATCCTTTCCTGGCCTCGTGATACTTCACGCGCCGTTTAGGGCGGCCGGCATCAAGACCGCGAGGGGAAGATCCCCTGGAGAGCAATCACCATCGTCAACACCAGATACGGGGACATGTTGTCATGGGATTGTCCGCCGCCCGCCGCCCCGATGGATATCACGCCCGCAGAAGGCGGGTTGGAAGAGTACGGCTGCGCCGTGGAGCTGACCGCCCAGGCGTTGGACGGCGCTGCCGGACTCTTGGAATTCGCCGGCGCCGAGGAGCCCATCAGCGTGTGGGAATGCGCGGGCATCTCACCGATGTTGAGCGTGTGAGCGGTTTCTCCGCCAGTCTGTCCCTGGGAATATCCATTTCCAAAATGAATCGGCACACGCCCCTGAAGGTTCGGCAGCGCGAAGGTCGTTTGGCCATTTCCGCCGTACGTGGTTCCCAGCAGGGCGAACAGCGCCTGGTTTTGGTTGATGGGCAACAGTTGCCCGTTGGCCATTGCCCAGCCCCTTGGCGCGAAATTGAATGAAACGATTTTGAGTTCAGCAAGAAACGGCGTGCTCATGATTCTGCCTCCGGACTTTCGTATTCGCGGATGTCGCGGCCGCCGTCTAACTTCGGCTCGGATAAATGCCAAAGAGCGAGATGATATAGTTGACCGCGAGGAACGGGAGCATGTTGTCGTGAGGCTGATTGCCGCCGCTCGAAGCGACACTGGCGGGCGCCATGGTTGTAGCGGGCGCCGCTGGCGGACCAGAGTATTGCCTGGCGACGGACGCGGCGAACGTGCCGCCAGCGGGCGAGGCCTGATTCCCCACTCCCGCGGCAGCCATGACAAGATGGTTGTGCACGGGCATTTGCGAATTCAAAAGCGTTATGTTCTCGACGCCGGAGCGTTCCCCGACAACGAACCCCGCGCCCTGATGGATAGGCACCCTTCCCTTGAGATCTGGAAGGGCGAAAGTCGTTTGCCCGTCGCCGCCGTAAGTGGTTCCGATGAGGCTGAAAAGCACATCATTTTGGGAAATGGGGAGGATGGCCCCATTGCAAAATGCCCACCCCTGGGGCGCGAAGTTGAACCCCACCAGACGGATCTCTCCAACAAAGGGCGAACCCATTTACGATCTCCTTCCCAACCAACCCGGACCTGCACAGTCAGATGCCCGCCTCGCACCTGATCAGCGGCATTCATCCGAACACCGCCTCAAACCGCGACCCCTGCCCGTCGGGGGCGATCGGCACGAGGAACAATTCCATCGCGCCCAATGTGTCGTGCTCCAGCCAATAGATGCTCTGCGGAAAGTAAACCCCCACGGCGGCGCGGAACATCAACGAAAACGGCTTACGCCCGCCGGGCCTCCCGCCCCGCATCGGTGTTGCCTCGGCAAGGGTCAGCTCCAGTACCTCACCCGATTCGAACTTAAGGCGGAACACACCGGCCACGCTTACGGCGAACGCTTCGTAGTTAGGGAGATTGCCAAGTGTCACGGGCACAATTTCTTTCCAAGGGGAATGTAGAGCGGATCGGAAAGCAAGTAACATGTTATAGTACACTGGACCGTCGTACAAGAAGAAAACCCGATTGCACGCGGTCAGGTGCGAAGCATGAAACGACCAAGGAGCACCAAACGATCAAACGGCTCCGTACTTCTTATTGCAGTCGCTCTGTTGCTGATGCTGGGGTTGATCGCCGTCGCCTTTCTTTCCATCGCCGTTCATGACCGCCGATCGTCGTCGCAATATTCGCTGAACACGCAGGCCGACCTTCTGGCCGATGGCGTCGTGAACATGACGCAGGCCGCCGTCGGCGACGACCAGCCCGGTGTTCTCCGCCCGCTGCCGGGGGGCACAGTCCGCGGTCAAAACTGCGCTCAGCTCTCCCATCCCTTTCTCGCGTCGCGCGTTCCCGTGCGGTTGTCGGAAATTGCTCCGCCTTGGGAAACGGCGGTCCGCTTCGCTGGCGCCGACCATCCCCGTACTTTCTTTCAGGGCGAGTACGTGTTTTCCGACGGATCGTACTGGGTGTGTCGCCAGACCCACACGGCGTCGGCCGCGGCGCAGCCGGGGTCGCAATCGCCCTACTGGCTCGACTCACAGACGCCGGGCGAGACGCCGGTCTGGCCGGCCGTTTCGCGGCCCTACCCGTCGCACCAATCCGTAGACTTCGCGGCCGCGCCGGCGCCGCCTTTCTCCGCACGGTGTGTGATGCAGCCGGCGTGGGTCCAACTGGCCGGCAAGACCTTTCCGGCGTTCCGGTTTTACCACCCGGCAACGGACCGGATGCAAACCATCATCGCGGCCGACGCCGACGGCGACGGGGTCGCCGATGCGCCGCTCGTGCCACTGCCGGTCGGGAAGCTCAACGGGCTTGACTACTTTTACGCCGTGCGCGTGGTGGATCATGGGTCCGCCGTCAACGCATCCGTCGCCTGGCAGCCCAACGAGGGCACAGACCCGACAACCGCCGGCGGGCTGTTCCCGACGAACGTCGATTTGCGCCAACTGCTGCGGGGCGGCCCGGAGGAAATGAACCGCCTCAACAGGCTGCGTTTCACGACGTCCGCCGTCGATCCGTCGTTCGATCTGCAATCCGCCCGCATCGACGACGCGCGGAACGCACGTAGCGATTTTGAGTTTCTTTCTCCGCAGGAGGCCCTGTGGATGCAACTGGGACGGCGGCTGGGCAACCCCTGGTTCACCGGCGCTCAGCCGTCCACGGGGGCGCGCCCGAAATTCACGGCGCTTCCCGCGAGCGAGTCGGACGTGCTCGCCTACAAGGGGGGCGCGATACTCAATGGCGAACTCCCGCCGTCGCAAATCGAGCAGGCATTGCTCGAGTCCACCTATGCCAGCCCGGCGGGCCAGCCGTGGGCCGCAACGTTGCGTAAGACGCCTTATAGCGCTGGATCGAGCATCGCCGAGTGGTTCGCGAATTTCGATTACCTGACCGAAGCCCCGGACGACCCTTCCACCTGGAAGCCGCGCCGCGCATTATTGACCACGCGTAATCCCGTTTCCGACCTTGCGCCCGGGCTCGACATGTCCGCGCTGGCCGCGGCGGGCGAACCGCCGGTGGTCACATCTTCCGGCGAACCCGGAAAAATGCCCTTCACCCGTTCCCCGTCCGTCGCATCCGTCAACACCGCGCCGTTCGGCGAACTGTGGCGCGCGTTCTGGAACGTGATGGGAGAGGATTGGGGCACCTCCCGCACGCCGTTCGGCGACCGGTACGCGTTTCTCATGGCACAGAGTTCCGCGGGCAAGTTCGACGACCCGTATGTCGGCACGCGATTCGCCGCCGCAACTTTTGCTCCCCACCCCGAGCAGCACCCGGCACGGATGTTCCGCTCGCCGCTGCGGGCCGTGCGGGACGGGAAGATCGGTTTCGACGCGACCACGCCGCGACTGAACCCCGATCAAGTGCTGCTGCTCCGCGCCGCCCTGGCTTCCGTAAATACGCTGGCGCTGCGGGCGCACGGTGAAGATGTCCCCTGGCAGGACGTCCATCTCTCAGGCCGGGTCGGCGGCGCGAAGCGCCCTGTCACCGTCCGCGTTTACGGCGGCAAGAAGCAGCCGTTCTTCACCGAAGTTTACGCGCAGACGGATTCGGTCTCTTCCAGCCCGATGGACGCGACCGTTACCAACCCCAACGGCTACGTTGCCATCGAGATTCATAATCCCTATCCAACGCCGCTCGACCTGCTCAATTGCAAGCTCGCGACGATCAATCGCACGGGGACGCCCGACCCGCAGATGCCGGGGGATTCGGTCTACCCCGACCTCGTACTGACGGACCTGAGCGCGCTGGCGCAAGACGCCGTGTCGCTCTCCGCCGCGACTTCCAACCTGGGCGATCTGGATACCCCCGCGATCCGCCCGACTGTGATTCCGCCCGGCGGATTTTTGGTGCTGGAGAATTACGATCCGCGCGACCCCGCCGACCCCGACCGCGATCCGCGCGCCGCCGGCTTCCGACCGGCCGCTTCGGGCCTGCCGCTCACGGGCCTCGTCCCACGAGGAAGAATTCCCAACGCCAATTTCTCGTTCGTCAAGAATCTCGACCGCGTGTTGAACAAGGAATTGATCCTGTTGCGCCCGACCGGCGCAGTCTCGGTGCACGAGCGTATCCACAACATCAACTATGACGGCTCGGCGGCACCCGCGGTGGTCCGCTACGACGGTGGCGCACAGGCGATCGACATGGTCCCGCTCGACGCGTTCGATTTCACCGGCCTCCGGCATCCCGCTGCCGATGAGCACGCGTGCTCCGCATGGCACTACGCGCGGGCAAGCCACACTCCTTCCATCCCCGGCGATGTCGATAAGGCTTGGCACTTCGTCTACCCCGGCCGCTATGACGGTAGTCAATCGTCAACCGCGCCCGGCTCCAATCCGCCACGCCTTCAGGGCAC
>JAQGHH010000632.1 GCA_028288945.1 Phycisphaerales bacterium | reverse complement strand
GCGCAGGGCGACGACGGCGGCCAATACGCCGCGAGCGTCAGCAATTCCGCCGGCCCGCTCGGCGCGTACAAGCATCTGCTCTTTGTCGTCTTCGTCACCGAAACCGAAGACGACTGGGGGCACACGTTCTTCAATGAAGTGGACGTCATCCGACAGGCCGGGGGCAAATGATGTTTATGCCATCCTTCAAACGCCTGTCGCGTGACCCCGTCCGCTATCGCACCACGCATGGCGGACGCGAGGTACGGGGCGGGGGGCCGATCTGTGGCTCTCCTCTCGAGCGCATCGCTCACGCATGCGGCCCCTCGCCCCGTACCTTGAAAGCCGTGGGTAGCAGGGGTGGGGCGGTAGGCTTCTCCCTGGTCGAGCTGATCGTTGTGATTGGTACCATCGCACTGCTCATCAGCATCCTCATGCCGACGCTCGGGCTGCTCCGCGAACGCGGGAATCAGATCAAATGCATGGCGGCGCTGCGTTCAATTGGGCAGGCGGCGTTGATGCACTGCAACGAGCACGACCAATACCTCCCGTGCGCCGGGTGGCAATGGAGCCCGGAAGGGGGGGTCGTCAATCCCCAGGGCATGGGCGACTCACAAGCCCGGCGGTACGACTACTACACGGAGGACGACGAGCGCCGCCCTCTCCCCGTCACTGCTGCGCTCGCACGCTATATGAACATCCTGGTGAGCACGGACAGCCGTCAGGCGCTTGAGAAGGATCTCCAGGGCGAGGCGATCCAAAGGCTCTTTCGCTGCCCGAGCCAGCAGATTCCCCTGTCCGGCTGGACGCAGCGCGACAGCGAAGGGTGGCAGTCGCCCGATGAGGTGAGCAGCTACGTGTTCAACGAGGCGATCCTCGGCCGGCGCGATCACGATTCGATCACGCGGCCGTTCCCTGGCGGCCACATCACCGCGATCCGAAGCGCGTCGGAAGTATTTTTTGCGATGGACGGCCGCACGCGCGACCCTGTCACCGACCGGTGTTTTCTTGTCTTCGACTTTGGGCCGAGCGATACCGTCAAGGATTGGGACGCCAACGTGCTGACGTCGCCGCAGGGGAAGGAATTGATCGACTACTGGCGGCACGGGCGACGGATCAACGTCCTGTTCGTGGACGGGCACGTGCGAACTTTCTCCACCGACCCGGGTGATCTCGACCAGATCGGCGTTTCCAAAGGGGTCAACTGATGCGCATCAGCGATATCCGGCAATGGCAATGGATCGTCCTCTCGCTGATCGTCGGCGCGGGTATCGGATACTTGTCTCAGCAGGTCGGCGATGATTTGAACGGACGGTATGGCGACGCGATCGTCAACCAGCGGCGGTTTGAAGAAGCGCTACTCAAGCTCGAACAAGGGCGGCCGTGCTTCACTGACATCACCGTCCACAAACGCTCCGTGCCCGACCGCAAGGGCGGCATGAAGCGCGTCTGCGTGGTCGCGGGCCAGTATTACAACGGCCGTCCGCAGCAGGAGAACGGCAAGGTCGGGCCGCACTGGCACGACGCATTCTTCCTGGCTGACATTCCTTACAAGCCGGCGACGGACCTCGGCCGCCTGGGCAAGCCGGAGGCGGCGCAGAAGTTTCAGGCGCTCACCGAGCCGACGGTCCTCGATTATCTCGACGCGCTCGGCGAGGCGCGCGGCGTGCAGTACACCCACGCGTGGTGGCAGGGGATGGGGATGCGGTCGTGGATGCTCAGCAGTTTCCTGATCATCGGAGTGGTGTGGCCGATATTGGTCAACCTGATGGTCTTCGGCTCACTACGGCGTCCAAAGGAAGAGAAGGGCATCGACCTGAGTCAGGTCAAAGCCCACGAGCACAAGCCCGTGGCGGCCCAGGTAAGCGACGAGGACCTCGCCCGTCTCAGTGAGCTGGAGGCCGAATTGGAAAAGAATCTGGCCGCCGCCCCTTCTCCTGCGCCGACCCAAGCGGCCGAGCCCAAGCCAGCGCGAAAGCTCACGACGGCCCCGCTCCAACCCGCCGTCGCGGCGCCGACCGCGGAGCAAAAAGCGTTCGCCGCCAAGCAGAACGACTTCTACCCCACCGAACTCCGCGCCCCGCGCCAGCCCGAGAAGAAGCAAAAGTAAATGACGTTGCAGGCCCCACACGCGCGGGTTGAAACGTAGTGTCCCGTCCTCAGCCCCGGAGGGGCGAAAGACCTTAGCCCACGGCGCGAGCCGTGGGTGGCAATCGTAGCAGATGCACCCAGCCCCGGAGGGGCGTAAGAAGCGCTCGATCCAATGGTGCGCTGCATAATCAAACGCACCCGAACATCGGATGCTTCTTACGCCCCTCCGGGGCTGGGCGTTTCCGTCGTACTTTCCCACGACTTGCGTTGTGGGCTAAGGTCTTTCGCCCCTCCGGGGCTGAGGGCGTGGCGCGTTTGTTACCTATTGATCCGCAGTTCCGCCCGCGGCGCGAGCGCCGCCATGCAGATGGCCAGCGGACCGGTGGCCGCGACGAACTGCCTGGCCTTGGGGTCGAGGTAATTGGGCTCGTAGGAGAGGCGCGCGATGTACTCGCCGGGGAGGCCGGGGCCGACGTGAATGATGGTGCCGCGTTTCCGCAGGTGCTCGATGATCTCGCCGGCGGCTTTCCAGTCCGTTGACGGACGCCAGGCCCCCCAGCCCGTAACGGCAATCTTGTACCCTTCGGCGTGAGGGACGACGAGCACCTTGTTCATTCGCAACGAGGCGGCGACCTGGGAATGGAAATCCGTTCCCTGCCCGAACTCCTCCGCCCCCATCACTTCCATCGCCACCCGGACGTCGGTCTGCGGGCCGGGCGTCAACGTACCTGTGTTCATTCTCGTACTCCGGTTTCCTCGTTCCACGCTGTTTACCGCAACGAACCACTGAGTATAACACCGCACATGGGAATCACCACTTGGCGAGTCGCCGCGGCGTCCGTGCTAATCTTTGCCATGGGGCTCGGCGCAGCCCGTGCCGCTGACGCTCCGCCGACGATTGATGTATGGCCCGCAGTTGTGCCGGGCGAGAAGGGCGATATCGGGCCTGAGAAGATCGATCCAAAACCCGGCGCCAACATCAAACTGCTCACCAACGTTTCCAAGCCCACCCTCACGCTCTACCGTGCGCCCAAGGACAAGGACACCGGCGCGACGGTGGTGATCTGCCCCGGCGGGGGGTATTCGATCCTGGCGTGGGACCTCGAAGGGACGGAAGTCGCGGAGTGGCTGAATTCCATCGGCGTCAACGCGGTCATCCTGAAGTACCGCGTTCCCGCGCGAAAGGGGTTGCCGGCGCACGTGCCGCCGTTGCAGGATGCCCAGCGGGCGATGAGCCTCGTGCGCAGCAAGGCGGGGGAGTGGGGGATCGACGGGAAGCGCATCGGCATGCTCGGCTTTTCCGCGGGTGGTAATCTGACGGCGCTGGCCTGCACGAATTACGATCGCCGGACGTATGAGCCCGTGGACGACGTGGACAAGGTCAGTTGCCGGCCGGATTTCGGCGTCCTGGTTTACCCGGCGTGGCTCGTCGAGGACGGCAAGGACCAGCTCAAGCCCGACTTCCGGGTCAACTCGCAAACGCCCCCGATGTTTCTCGTGCACGCGAACGACGACGGGATCACCGCCGCCAATAGTGCGGTCATGTACCTCGCACTGAAGCGCGCGGGCGTGCCCGCCGAGTTGCACATCTATGCCACCGCCGGCCACGGCTTCGGCCTACGCCCGACGGACAGGCCGGCTTCGGCGTGGCCCCAGCGCTGCGAGGGGTGGATGAAGAGCCAGGGGTTGCTTGCATCGCATGCTTCAGTGAAGTAGCTTACTCCGCAATACTCCGTCATGGGTCCCTCCGATGATCCCGCGCGCAAGCGGTCGGGCGGACCGGCGGAAGGGGTTTGCGACTCGCCCCCTCGGATAAAATCAGGGCACACATAAGACATTATTACAGTCTAAACAATCCACCAGCCGATAACCCAAATAACTGGGGCGGCGTGAAGCCGTACGTCGGCCCACGGTCAGTTGATATAAAATTGCCGGTGCGCGGTTATTGGTCATCGGTGATCGGCGTGTGTGAGAAGTAAGCACCACGCCCCCGGAGCGAGTTCGCGGACAAAGGCTCCGGAGGCCCGGAGGGACCGGCGATCAACGTTTAGGCTTCGGCGACCGGCAAGCTGAACAATATGGCATCGGTTTTGTTATCCGCCCCGTTTACGGGTCGGAACGGGGTGTTACGACTCTCCCTATATGGGAAGGAGCAGATATCATGGTGCATCGGAAAGGAATGGTCAGGGCTGCGGCGTGTGCCGCGCTGGCCTGTGCAGGAATCGTGCGTGCCGGCG
>JAQGHH010000592.1 GCA_028288945.1 Phycisphaerales bacterium | reverse complement strand
GCTCCGATGTGCTGCCGGAGACGTAGTACTCGTCGGACCAGCTGTCATCTTCCGCCAGTACGATGACATTGCCGTTCTTATTCCCCTTGCCGCCGGCCTTCTTCGCCTTGGCCGCCTCCTTGGCGCGGAAGTGATAATGCTCGAACATCCGCATGAACTCCGTTACGTAAATGTCGGCGACGGCGGTGTGCCCTCGCAGGACTATCGTGTTGGAGTCGTTCACTTCCGTTGAGTTCCGCGAGAAGTTCGCTGACCCCGTAATCACGATTGGGTCGGACCCGAGCGGGTCGATGAGGATGATCTTCGAGTGTATGTGAATGCCGGGGTGGACGAACGACTCGTGTTTCCCTTCCAGCACCTTGCCCTGGAAGTCGTGCAGGGGGCTCTTGAGCGTGACGGCGACGCTGACGGAGTTGTTCTGGTCCCCCTCGACGAGGTGGACGTCCTCCCCCTTGCCGAGGCTTCCCTCCTTATCGAGCAGCAGATAGCGCAGCACGCCTTCCGATTTCTTGCTCAGCGTCTCGAGGATGATTCCGGAGAGCGCGAAGGGGGCCGAGACCATCAGGCACTGGGCCCGCTCGCACAACATTGCGTACAGGCGGAGCATCGTGTCCTCGCTTTGCGGCGAGAAGATCGGCACCACGTTGTGTTCGTCCGGCAGTACCAGCGACACCGGAGTCAGGTGGGCAAGCGACCGCTTCATCGTGGCGGCGTCGGAGTCGGCGTGTAGCAGTTGGAAGTACTGTTCGTAATCGGAGGCGACCGCGGGATCGAAGACGGCGTGGCCGACGTTCAACTGGCCGTAGACGCCGCCGTCCGTCCAATTCATCGAGCCGGTCCATACGGCGAACGGCTTGTACTCCCCGCCGTGCCCTTCGCGCTTGAGCAGCACGACGAACTTGTTGTGCATGATGGCCGACTGCGGCGCGGCTTTCCGCTCCTTGACGAGGTTGCCGATCTTCGCGGCCTTGATCGCCGCGTCGTTCTTCGACGCGGTGTGGTCCTTCTCGTCCTTTACACGGTGGTGGTACGCTACCTGGACCTGGGCACCGCGGCCGGCGACTTCGCCGAGCTTCTCGAGCAGGTTCGGTTTCTGGAACTCGTAGATCGCCGCGTGCAGCGCGAACGACGAATCCTTGGCTTGATCCATGAACGCGAGGCACGCCTCCTCAATCCCGCGCGACAGCCACGCCCGCGCGGCCTTGGCCTGCTTGGTCTCGCCCTGGAGCAACGCCTCTGACGTGATTGACGGGAACTCCACTTCGAATGCCCGGCTGGCGGCGGCCGCGCGGTTGAAGTGGACGTACGTCTCGGCGTTGAACGGGTCCTCGGTAGTGATCTCCACCTCGACGCCTTCGGCCAGCTCCGGCCGGCTCGCCAGCGATCCCGGCTTGCCGTACCGCGGTATCACGCGGAATCGATAGCGTGACGCCGGCTCCAGCGTGTAATCGCCCCAGCGGAACTTTTGCAGCGGCGAGGCCTCGGTGGTGATCGGCCCGTCCGCCTTCACGCTCGGAAACGTAATCATGTTCGGGAGCCACCGCTTGGCGGGCCTTTCGTTGACCTTCTTCCGGTTTCCGTTGCCGTTCCCGTTGGCCGGACCGAGGTCGCTGCGCTCGATCGAGAATCCCAGGCAACCCTTCCGCTTGTTCTCCTGAAGGTCGATCCCGATGATGACATTGTACGTTCCGGCGATCACGCGGACCGTCAGTCCACTCTTCGTCTGGCTCGCTCGCATGGTGCTCACCCCGTTCTTTGTCCCTGTAGGGAAGTGAAGGTTGACATGTGACGTCTTGAGC
The DNA here is from genome assembly GCA_028288945.1 of Phycisphaerales bacterium. Classification (GTDB taxonomy): domain Bacteria; phylum Planctomycetota; class Phycisphaerae; order Tepidisphaerales; family Tepidisphaeraceae; genus RYN-428. The sequence goes on along the minus strand of JAQGHH010000592.1, from coordinate 2,080 downwards.
CGTCTTAGCCACAACGGGCTTAACGCTCGTTCGCCGGTGAATGTGAGGCACTCACGAGCAGGCTTAGAAGAGAATGTGTTCATCCTAGAAGCAATTCCCCTGTTTAGGTGATTGCGATGCAGTAGCGATTTTGTGACAATTGTCGGAATGCTCGGAGCGGCTTGGGTGGGCACCGGAAGTCAGATCTCTTTTCGCTCTCGCTTCACCGCGCAATCCTGCCGTATCCGCGCGCTGTTCCTCCCGTTCTAAATCATGGCAGAGGTGCGCGTGTCTTCTGGGCGAGCGCCCGTGCCGCGGCGCAATGGAGGTGGTCTGGCGATCACCTGAAGGGCGAATGCACCATCATCTGGTTCTCTGGCGGACGCTCCTTCACGGGCGGCCCTGACGACGTCGGCCGGTGCCATTAGTACGAGCTGGGCGTCACCTGTTGGAGTTGGACCAAGCCGTCGGTCAGGTTCATGGTGTACGTGCCCTGTGCGCCCACCTGCGCTGGGACTACGACGATCTCGTAGGTGGCGCCGGCTTGTGCGTGGAAGGCTACTGCGCCGTAGTACGTCAGACTGGAATTGGGGTCGGTGCCGACGATGGTCGTGGAGCCGTCGGAATAGACCTGGAGGACTTCGATCTGCGGATTGAAATCCTGCGAAGCGGCGGCAATGCTCACGTCCGTGTCGGCCGATGCGGTCACGATGTACTCGTCGGCGTAACGGTCGTCATTTAAAATGAACGAGTTGGAATTGCCCATCGTTTCGTCCACGACCGTCGAGTAGATGCTCGTCGGGGCGGGGGTTGGCGTCGGAGTCGGGGTGGGGGAGTCGGGGGTCACTTGCACCGTCCCATCAAGGCCGTCCGTGAGGTTGAGCGTGTAGTTGCCGCTGCCGTTGAGCGTGTCGGCGGTGACGAAGATCTCGTACGTCGCGCCGGCCTGCGCCTGGAAGGTGATGGCGGCGTAGTAAGTGGAGGACTGGTTGGCGTCCGTCGCGATCACCGAAGCGGAGCCGTCGGCAAAGAGCTGGGCGACCTGGAGCTGGGCGGTGAAATCGTTTGAGGCGACGGCGATGGATACGCCGCCATCGACGGAGCCGTCGACCGTGTACTCGTCCACGTAGCGGCCGTCGGTGAGCGTGAACGCGTTGATGCCGCCCAGGAATTCGTCATAGACCATGGAGTAGGTCGAAGGGGCGGGAGTCGGCGTTGGCGTGGGCGTTGGGGTCGGCGTGGGCGTTGGCATCGGAGTCGGCGTCGGGGTGGGATTCGTGTCGATCGGGATGATCGGCAATGACGCCGAGCAGATGCGGGACATGTCGATCAAGGCCTGGTCGCCGGTGATGTTGATGTAGCCGCCGTCGTCGTTGGGCGGATTTACGGCCCACGGGTTTCGCAACAGGATGGTGCCGTCCGGATTGACTCCGACGACGGAATACATGTGCAAATCGTGGAGCGTCTTGGGCGCCTGGTTGGTGCCGAAATCGACCATGCGGCCGGCGGCGATCCATTGGCTGATGGTATCCACCACCGCCGTGCCGGTGGTGAGCTGGTCCTGGTTAAAGCCGTTGATGTCAGCGCTGCCGAAGTCCTGGAAAACCTCATCGCCCCAGCCGTTGGCGATGGCCTGATAGCTGGGCGGCTTGGACGGGTCGCGGAAGAAGCAGAACGCTTTTTCCATAAGCGGGACCCACGTGGCGTTTTCGGTGCCGAGCGAGGCGTAGACGAAGTTGCCGTTGGCGTCGACGGGAAGCTGGGCGTCCACGGTCACGAAAACGTCCTGCCCGTTGCTCTCGAACTTCACTTTGTAGGTGCCGTTGCCCTGGGGGACGATGGCCTGTTGGATGAATCCGGGGTCGGTGCGCGCCATGTCGGAGAGGGTGGCGAGGAAGTAGCAGTCCCCGTTCTGGCCTTGCTTGATGTCATCGGGGGACGGGCCGTTGGCGGGGAATAGCGGGTCCGCGGAGACGTCGATCCAATGATTGACGATGGTTGTATCAACGCCCGGCTCGACGCCAAAGCCCGCGGACGGCCGCAGCGCGCCTCCCGGCGCTTTGACCGGTGCTTGCGGGGCTGTGGTGCTGTCGGGCTTAAG
>JAQGHH010000582.1 GCA_028288945.1 Phycisphaerales bacterium | reverse complement strand
CGCTCTTTTTCATCGCGGCAATAATCGCATCACTCTCGGCGACGCTCATCGCCATCGGCTTTTCCAGGAACACGTGCTTGCCGGCCTCGAGCGCCGCGATCGCATGCTCGGCGTGAAACTTATTGGGCGTCGCGACGACGATCCCGGCGATGTCCTTGTCCGCCAGCAGCGGGCGGTAATCGTCGTACGCCTTGCGGACGCCGAATTCCTTCACCGCTGCCTCGGCGGCCGCGGGATTGATGTCGGCGGTCCCAGCCAAATTGAGCCTGAGCTGCCGGGCGCTTTTCATATGAACGCGGCTGATGTTTCCCGCGCCGATGAAACCAAGGGTAACGGGCATGAATGAGATCCTTGTTGTTTGGGTTGCGGGCGGATTATCCGAGGTGAAAGTGGGATTTGCAATTGACGGCTGTCGCGACGTTTTTGGCACGGGTTTTTAACCCATGGGTCCGGTAGTTTGGAATAACCACGGGTTGAAAACCCGTGCCACGAAATGGCCCCGCACAATTTTGCGACCTGGCGACAAGCGGTATGATAGAATTCGTAGCGAGGTAGACCATGACCATTTCCACTTGGAAGGGCACGCCGACCGAAGACTCTTCATATGAGGGCAAGGTCCATCCCGGCCGCAGAATGTCTGAGGATGAGTTCGTCGCCTGGGCTGATGCCAAGACGCGGGCGGAGTGGGTTGACGGCGAGGTGATCGTTACGCCCCCGGTAAGCAGCGGTCACGATGATCTGGGGTTCTGGTTGCGCAGCGTTGTCCAGGACTTTGTCGAACACCACGGCCTTGGCCGCGTGAAGGGCCCAGAGTTCATGGTGAGGCTGCCAAGGCAGCGGCGCAGGCGGCTGCCCGACGTCCTCTTCGTTGAAAAAGCCCGTGAGGAAATCATCCTTGAGAATCACGTCGACGGCGCGCCGGACCTCATCATGGAAGTGGTATCACCCGACAGCGTGGACCGCGATTGGCGCGAAAAATTTCAGGAGTATGAGAAGGCCGGGGTCCGTGAGTATTGGCTGATCGATCTGGTCGAGCAGAAGATCGAAGCGTACGCCTTGGCGGACGGAAAGTATCGCCGGATACCGGACATGGACGGCAAGGTTCAATCGGAGGTCTTGAAAGGCTTCTGTCTTCGACCCGAATGGGTGATCGGCCGTCAGCCGGCCAGCCGGCGTGCGGCGTTGCGGGAGATGGGCATCCCTTAGGCGCGTGACGAGCGAAACGTAACGGGCTTTTATCACGTTTCACTCATCACTCATCCCCCCCTTCAATTCATCTCCCCCACATCCAGCCGATACTTGCGCATTTTCTTATAGAGCGTCGTCCGATTGATATCGAGCTCCGCCGCGGTCGCCTGGCGGTTCCAGTCGTTGCGCTTTAGCGCCGCCTCGATAATCTTGCGTTCGGGGCCTTCCAACGCGGTTTGCAGGGGCATTGCCTTAGCGTAGATCTCGTCTTCCTCGGGCCTGCCGGTGGTCGGGCGGACCGTGTGGAATTGGATCGTCTCGGGCAAGTCTTCCAGATCAATCTGCGGCCGACGGCAGAGCACCACCGCGCGCTCGACCGCGTTTTCCAGCTCGCGCACGTTGCCCGGCCAGTTGTACCGCTGCATCGCTGCCATCGCGGAATCCGTGAACGCGACGATCTCACGGCCCGTCTCTTTCGTGAATCGGCGGAGAAAATGGTTCGCCAGCAGCGGAATGTCCCCCAATCGCTCGCGCAGGCCCGGCAGGCGGATGTTGACCACGTTGATGCGGTAGTACAAATCCTGCCGGAATTTCTGCTCGGCCACGAGTGTTGCCAGTTCCACGTTGCTCGCGAGGATCACCCGCACATCCACCGTGCGCGTGTCGCTGCTGCCCAGCGGCTCAAAGGCCCGCTCCTGTAACACGCGCAGCAGCTTCACCTGGAACGCGGGAGAGGCGGAGTTGATTTCGTCGAGGAAAATCGTCCCGCCGTCCGCGGCCAGGAAGCGGCCGGGCTTTTCCGCCACGGCGCCCGTGAACGCACCCTTCGTATGCCCGAACAGCTCCGCCTCCAGCAGCGTTTCCGGCAGCGCTCCGCAGCTCACCTCCACAAACGGCTTGTCGCGCCTGGGCGAGCGGTGATGGATCGCCCGTGCCAGCAGCGACTTGCCTGTGCCGCTCTCCCCGCTCATCAGCACGGTAGTCCGGCTATCCGTAACCGCTTCCGCCAGATCAAAGATCTTGAGCATCCGGTGGTCATGGCCGACCACGTTTTCCAGGCCGAAGCGGAGATCGAGTTGCTGGCGCAGCGTCTGATTTTCGAAGAGCAACGACTGTTGCCGCACCGCCTTCTCGACGACGACGCGAATTTCTTCGTCGACGATCGGCTTGGTGAGGTAGTCGAACGCGCCGATCTTGGTCGCTTCGACCGCCCCTTCGATGGAGCCGTAGCTGGTGATGACGATGACGACGATGTGCGGGAACCGTCGGCGGATGTCGCGCAAAAATTCCGCCGCCTTGATCCCCGGCATGTTCACGTCCGCCAGCAACAGCTCAATCTGCTGGCTCTCCAGCAAGGACATGGCGTCTTCCGCGCGGTCGCTGGTCCGCACGTCATACCCCTCGCGGCGAAGGAACTGCGAGAGGGACTGAAGGATGATCCGATCCTCGTCGAGGATCAGCAGGCGCGGCTTTTCGGGGGTGTTGGCTTGCAGCATTTTTTATTGGTCAGTGGTCAACGTTGCCCTGAGGCAACGCGTGTTTCCCATTTGCATCGGCAAGTGGAGGCGTGGAGTGTGAGCAACACGTACCTTTTTGTCGCCCGGCTCACACTCGCCGGCTATGATCGCTCGGGTTAAATTTATCGGACGCAATTTTTGTTCAACCGGGCTATGCGGCCGCAGAAAGGGATCGTATATGCGAGTTGGAGTCCCCAAGGAAGTCAAAGCGGATGAATACCGCGTGGGCATGATGCCCGTCGGAGTGGCTACGCTCGTGTCCGCCGGGCATGAGGTGATGGTGGAGGAGCACGCGGGCGTGGCCAGCGGGTTTACCGACGACGATTACCGCAAGGCGGGGGCGACAATCGTCGCGACCGCCGCGGAGATTTTCGCCAAGTCCGACATGGTCGTGAAAGTGAAGGAGCCTCAGCCCGCCGAGATCGCCATGTTTCGGCCGGGGCAGATCGTCTTCACCTACTTCCACTTCGCGGCCAGCGCCGAGCTGACCCAGCAATGCCTGGAATCGGAAGTCGTCGCGATCGCGTACGAAACGATCAAAGACCGCGCCGGGCGGCTGCCCTGCCTGACGCCGATGAGCGAGATCGCCGGGAAGATGAGCATCCAGGAGGGGGCCAAGTACCTCGAGAAGCCGATGATGGGCCGCGGCATCCTCCTGGGCGGCGTGCCGGGGGTTGCGCCGGCGCATGTGATGGTATTGGGCGGCGGGATCGTCGGCACGAACGCCGCGAAAGTTGCGGCGGGCCTCGGCGCCGACGTGGTCATCATGGACGTCAACCTCGAGCGCCTCCGCTATCTCGACGACGTGATGCCCGCCAACGTCAAGACGATCTTCAGCGACCCCTTCACCATCCGCGAGCACCTGGTTCAGGCCGACCTCGTCGTCGGAGCCGTGCTCATCCCCGGCGCAAAGGCGCCGCGGCTGATCACCCGCCAGGACCTCGTCGCGATGAAGAACGGCAGCGTCATTGTTGACGTCGCCATCGACCAGGGCGGCAGCGTAGAGACCGCCCGCCCCACGAC
>JAQGHH010000558.1 GCA_028288945.1 Phycisphaerales bacterium | reverse complement strand
CCCTCTGCGTCTCCGCGCCTCTGCGTTCAATTTCTTCCGGCCATCGCAATGCGTCGTTCAGGCCAGATCGATGGCTCGCAAGTCACGACGCAAGCCGCGAATGTCCTGCATCATTTCCTTGCGGAGCGCGTATCGTGCGAGCGTCGCGGTGGCGAAGGGGAGGAAGAATACTTCCAGAACGCCGGCATGGTAGACGCGCCCGGCCACCCAGCCGGCGGTGCAGATGCACGCCGTCCATTCGGCCAGGGAGATCATCCAGAAGTCGAGCCACGGGCGGCTGCTGGCCAGGAATTCGCGCTGGGTCCGCACGTACCGGAAATGGAACACGGCGGTCACCCCGATCGCCAGCAGGCACGCAAGACTTGGCGCGAGCACCGGGCGGACGTCTTGCGCGACCATCGCCAGGTACGGGCCGAAGGCGACGAGCCACGCGCAGGCGGTGGCGATCAGGAATTTGATCGCGGGCGAGGCGCGGGGGAAGTAGAAATCGTAGAGCCGGCTCAGGTGTTCGAGGTATTTGAACTGCTGGTTGAGCGTGAGCTTGGATTCGCCGTGCGTGCGGATGGAAAAATGAATCGGCACTTCCCTGGCCGATTGCACCCGGCATTTGCACATGAGCTCAAGCCCCACCTTGTACCCCAGCGGCGTCAGTCGCCGGGCGCGCTGCCACGTCGCCCGGCGGAGCGCGAAGAAACCGGACATTGGGTCGTGCGTATCCCCGGCGAACGGGCGGGAGAGGAATGTGGCGATGCGCGAGTTCAACCGCCGGACCGGCCCCCATGATTCCTGCGTGCTCCCTCCGGGCACGTAGCGCGAGCCGAGGACGAAATCGGCCTCGCCGCTGTCCAGGGGCGCGAGTAATTCCGGCAATTTTCCGGGCGGATGCTGCAAGTCCGCATCCATAACGACAAACGTCTCACCCTTCGCCAGCCGCATCCCTTCAAGCACCGCGCCGCTGAGCCCGTCCTTGGGCTCCGAACGGATATGAAGCACAAGCGGGAATTCCAAGGCAAGCCTGCGGCAGACGTCCGCCGTGTTATCCCGACTCCCGTCGTCCACGACGAGAATCTCAAACACCCGCCCCGCCAGCGCCGCCGCGATCCGCGGTACGACCAGCGGCAGATTTTCCGCCTCATTGAGCGTGGGAAGGATGACGGTGATGTACGAGGGTTCCACTGCGCTACATTATCGTACTGTCGCGGGGTCGAATTCAGTGCGGCGATCGGATCACGTCGCTCCCGATAAAATGTGGCGGGAGCCGATTGGTAGAGCGTCAGAAGATCGGCAAATTCGCCTGGACGATCTTGGGTCTGTCGGCGGGCTCTACAACTCGGGCTTTGTAGGTGGTGATGGCGCAGCCGGGCATGTCGCGTAGCTGGCCATTGTCGAGGCGGAAGGGCCAGGCGTGCCAGGGGCAGACGACGCAGTCGTCCTGGATCGCGCCGCCCGAGAGGCTGCCGCCGGCGTGGGGGCAGGTGTTGTCGGTGACGTAGACTTTTCCCTTGTTAAGGAAGACGGCGAGCTGGAAGCCGCCGATCTCGACGTACTTGCCGTTGCCTTCTTCCAACTCGGACAGGTCGCAGAGGGAGGTCCAGGACATTGGGAAAAGTTGCCAGTGAAGGAAGCGGTTATTATCGGTGGTCCGTTACAGGATAGCGCATCGAGAGCTTTAGATCACCTTTGTCGCTTCGCATTTATTGACAACTGGCAACTTTCGTGCTCCTAGCGTCCGGCTGCCGGCGCGGTGGCTGGGGCTGTTGTCGGAGGGGATTGGCTCGATACCCGTTCTGCCAGGACGGCGGCCATTTTGCTGACGATCTGGCTGGTGAGATCGACCGCGCTGGCGGCGTCGACCTGATGGAGCGGGCCGCGGACGAGGTCGAGGCCGTTGATCTTGGCCGACAGTTTGTCGAGTAGCGGGCCAAGGTCAGCCTGTTCGTAGTAGCTGGTGCGGGCGATGTCGGCGAGGGCGGCCTGGGCGGCGCCCAGCCCGGTGTCGATGGCGGGCTCGATAGAGAGGCCTTGCGGGCTGTTGCTCAGGAGGGCTCGTGAGTTTTCAATGCTCACCATCCGGTTCTTGAACACACCGTCAGGTTGCGGGCCGTGCAACAAGGGGAGGACGCGGGCGAGGTCGTCGAAGACGCGGTGCATGAGGCGGCGATGGTCGTCCCCCTGACCGGGGAGCTGGCCGGAATCGCCGGCCAGGGCTTCGGCCTCGCGGCCCAGCTCGCGGACGCGGACGGCGACGTCGCTGGTGGCCGCGGGCTGCGGATTGGGCTTGGGCGGCGGGGGCACGATCGTCGGCGCCTGCTTCGCGCACCCGGCCAGCAGCACTCCGGCCAGCGCCGCGCCCGCCAGTATTCGCCCCTTATCACCGATCCGAATCACGCTCATGGAATCTCCGTTTTACTTGATTTCTTCCAACCGCACCGGCCGCCGCTGCTCGGCGCTGATTGTCGCCGCCTCAAGCACCTGCTGAGTCTTGTATGCGTCCTCGAAATCTGGCAGCGGCACCACGGGGAGCTTGCCGCCGATGACTGAGAGCATGTCGGCCAGCTCGTTAATGAACCCGTGCTCGTACCCGATGATGTGGGCGTCGGGCCACCAGTTGGCGGCGTAGGGATGGTCGCCGCCGTGTGTGGCCATGATCTTGGTCCACCCCTGCTGCCGTCGTGGCAAAGTCGCGTCGTAAAATTCGAGGTAGTTCATGTCCTCGAAATTGAAACGAATCGCGCCCTTGTCGCCGTTGATTTCGATTTCGTTGCGGTTCTGGTTGCCGGTGGCCAGGCGGGTGGATTCGAAGCTGGCGAGCGCGCCCCTGGAGAAGCGCGCGAGGAAGAGGACGGCGTCGTCCACGTCGCTCTTGCCCATTGCCCCCCCGCCGCTAGCGCCTCCGGCGATGCCGCCCTTGGAGCCGCTCTCGACGATCTTGCGCTCCTTGATGAACGTCTCGGCGACCGACCCGATGACTTCGGTGATTTCATCGCCCGTGATGAAGCGGGCCATGTCGATGATGTGCGCGCCAAGGTCGCCGTGGCTGCCTGAGCCAGAGGTGGCTTTTTGGAACCGCCAGATGAGCGGGACGTCCGGCCCGGCCCAGTCCTGCAAGTAGGCCGCGCGGACGTGATAGATCCGCCCGAGCTTTCCTTCCTTCGCGAAGAGATGGGCCAGCGCGACGGCCGGGCAGCGGCGATAGACGTACCAGACGAAAGTCTTGCCCTTGGCCTTGCGGGCCGCATCGCGCATCTGGCGGGCATCGGATAGCGAAGCGGCCAGCGGCTTTTCGCAGGCGACATGCTTGCCGGCCTCGAGGGCTGCGATCGCATGTTCGGCGTGTACGTTGTTGGGCGTGCCGACGTCCACCAGCCCGATGGCCGGGTCAGCGATCGCCTGCTTCCAGTCGGTCGAAGCGTGCTGCCAGCCCCAGCGTTCCTTGAACTCGTCCAGCTCCGCCTTGTTGCGGCCGGCGACGGTGTGCATCACCGGGTTCAGCGGCAGATCAAAAAACTTGGCGACCTTCAGGTACGCATTGCTGTGCGTACGCCCCATGAACTTCGAGCCCAGCAGACAGACGTTGATGGTCGGCTTCGCCATAAACACGGTCCTCCTCGCAAGCGCCTGTTCCACGGCCGGCCGTCGGTCTGACGCGCCCGGGAATCCGACGGCACAATGGCGCAAATTCCTCCAATCCCAGGCGGGGGCAAGTGTAACGGTGTAGCTGCCGTTGGCAAGAAGAGCCGGCGCACGGCACAGCCGAGGGCTTATGGCAGGGCCTGCGTATTACGCCGACGGCGAGCAAGATTAGGATCAAGGCGAAGAGGAGTATGATTAGGAGTACGAGTAAGAGTAGGATGGCGCGTCGGCGGACCTCAGAGCGCCATCCTACTCTTAATCTTAATCCTACTCTTACTCATCTGCCCGCCCCCGTATTTCCCGGCAAGACCGCTCTACCGCACCCCGCGCTCCCGCAACTCCCGCAGCACCGCTTCGGTCACCTGAAGCACCTTATCCCGCTGAAGGTTCCCCGTCCGCGGGGCGCACCCTTCGGCCGGCGCTTCTACAACGCCGAAGTCGGCGAGGATACAGCGGAGAATGCGCTGGAGCGCGTCGCGGTCAACGCGTTGCGAATCGCTGAGCGGCTGGCGGCTTGCGCCGAAATTGAATCCGCGCAGCTCCACTGCCGCCCGGAAGCCTTCGGGGAAATCGGCGCTGGTGATCATCGCGTCGAACAGCTCGATGAGCCGCAGTTGCAGCGGCACCGCTTCGCCGAGGCGGCCGGCGGTGACCAGGTCGAAAATCAGCCGGGTGAGTTCGGGGACGACGCCGCTGGTGGCGTGCGTGCCGCCGTCCGCGCCCATGACGAGCATCGGCACGAGGGCCGCCTCCCACCCGGTCAGGAACGAGAAATCCGGACGGACGGGCCGCACGGCGCTGATCATGCGGCACATGAAAGTCACGTCGCCGCTGGAATCCTTGATCCCGATGACGCGCGGGTATTCCGCGAGCCGGCGGATCGTTGGGACGTCGATGGGCGACGCGAAAAGCGGGATGTTGTAGAGCGTCACGTCGATCGGCGAGTTCAGCGCGATCTCACGGAAGTAGGCGAAGACGCTCTCGGGGCCCAGTCGATAGTAGTAAGGCGACACGATCGCCACCGCCCGCGCGCCGTAGTCGCGATAGGCTTCGCAGGCGCGGAGGGTTTCCCGGACGTTGGCTTCCGCCGCCCCTGCGAGTACCGGTACCCGGCCGTCGCATTGCTCGCAGACGATCTTGATGATCCGCCGTCGTTCTTCGACGGTGAAGCGGGTGAACTCGCCGGTGGAACCGTTGGGGTAGAGCCCGTGTACGCCGCGGGCGATCAGCCAGTCGACATAGCGGCGGAGCTCGGGCTCATTGATCTCCCCGCGCGAATCGAGCGGGACGAGGTTGGGCGTGAAAATGCCGCGGAGCTTATCGGCCATGGCGTCCATTCGCAGCTTTAACGTGACTTGCGGACCGTAGGAACGGCGACCCGTCTCGGACGCCCTCCTTCGCGCTGCTAAGTTGTAACGATCATGCGCCGCGCGTCCAGCCCGCCGGATTTGCCGCGCCCGCGAGGGTTTCCAATTATTGCCACAAAGGGTTTTCCCTGACGTAACGCGGGCGGCCCCAAGGGACGATAGATATATGGAACTATCAATCGCCATGTATCGGGGATGATTCAGGGATGCAGTTATTGGACCACGACATCATTTCCGCCGATCCATGCGGGCAGGAATTCCTTGACCGTTTGCTCGCGGCGCAAGGCGATCTCGTTTCGCTGTCGGCCGACCCGCACGGCGCGCTTGCGGCCGTGGCGGGCCGCGTGCGTGCGGCGTGCGGCGCGGATGCCGTCGCGATCGAATCGGTGTTCCCCGCGTGCCGGACGACGAGCGGCGGCGCGCCGCCGGCCGTAGCGGAGCTGTTCACCGTGTCCCAGCGATCTGCGCTCTTCGAGCGCGATGGCTCGCCATTCCTTTGTGACGACGTTCAGAATGACCCGCGCCTATGTAGCCCGGCACTGCGGCCGGGGGGCGTGCGGTCGGTAATCGTCGTGCCCCTGGCCGCCGAGGATCGGGCGATGGGGTTTCTGGTCCTTGCTTCACTTTCCCCAGCCGCATTTGAACCGTTCCACGTCGCCAGTGCGCGATTGTTCGCGACGCTACTTTCGGCGGCATTGCACAACGCGGCCGAACGCGAAGAGAAACGCGTGTTGGAGATGGTGGCGAAAGACCAGCCGCTTCCGGAGATTCTTGATCAGCTTGTAAAGCTTGTGGAGCGGCAGACAGCTGAAATGAGCGCCTGCGTGCTGCTCGTCGTGGAAGACGGGACGATTCAGCCGTTCGCCCCGGGCCTTCGACCGCAGCTCGCCAAGGCGCTCGAGCACCATCCCGTGGGGTTCGCCGCCCGTCTGGCGGGCCGGCTTTCCGAAAGTGACCCCGCCCCGTGTGTCGTGGACGTCGCCACCGATCCCGCGTGGGAAGGCCTGCGCGACGAAGCGCGGGCGGACGGGATCGAGGCGTGCTGGGTGGTTCCGATCTTCAGCAGCGACCGCACGCGCGTCGGCCTTTCGGTCGCTTTCACCGGCCAGAACCGCAGCCCGAGTCGCGCCGAAGCCGCTGCCCTTTCCACCGCGGCCCACCTCGCAGGGATCGCGATCGAGCACCACCAGACCACGCGCCAACTGGCGCACCTCGTCCGCCACGACGTGCTTACCGGCCTGCCGAACCGAATCCTTTTCGAAGACCGGTTGTTCCAGGCGATCAACATCGCCCGCCGGAGCCGTCTCCCCCTCGCGCTGTTGGCCATCGACCTCGACCACTTCAAACAAGTGAACGACACACTGGGTCACCAGGCGGGCGACGCGCTGCTGCGGCAATTCGGCCGCCGCACCCGCACCAAGCTGCGCGAGAGCGACACGCTGGCGCGGGTGGGAGGCGATGAGTTCATGCTGATCCTGCCCGACGTGGCCGACCGCGAGGCCGCCGAGCTGGTGGCGACCCGGCTGCGCGAGGCGACCGAAGGCGAGCCATTCGATCTGCTCGGCAACCTGTGCCCCGCGTCGGCGAGCATCGGGGTCGCCCTCTTCCCCGCGGACGCCGACGATCCCGCCGGCCTCCAGCGCATCGCCGACGCGGCGATGTACCGCATCAAGGAACAAACCCACGGAAAGTCCTCCCCTCTCAGCTAACGGATGCCCGAGCAACCAGGGGACCGAAGAGGCCGCACAGTCGCGTGGGCAGCGGCAGAAAACTGCCGAAGAAATGTCGCCACAGATGAACACAGATCGACACGGATGAAGATGCGCTAACTGTGACATGGGCGTCCCGTCCATGCTCGTTGCGGAGGAATTGCGCAGGTGCCTGGCGGCCAAATTTGTCTGATGTCCCAACGCATTCAGCATGGGCGGGACGCCCATGTCACATCAGAATTATTCCGTTTCTTATCCGTGTATCCATCAGTGGTGACATTTCTTTTTCGCGGTCTCTTTCCATCGGCGCGAAATAGTCATCGCTGCGCGGGTTCCTTCGACCCGAATCACCCTGGCCATGGGCAGGACGCCCGTGCCGCATTACACTTCTCGGCATGGCGCTTTTCTCGATCGACACCAACGGGCAGCTTCAGCCGCATTTGTTGCAGGAATGGCTGCTGACCAACGGCCTGGGCGGGTTCGCGTTTTCCACCGTGGTGGGGTGCAACACCCGCCGCTATCACGGGCTCCTTTGTGCCGCCACAATGCCGCCCGTCGGGCGGGTTATGGCGCTCAACCGCCTGGGTGAAATTCTCACGGTCGACGGCGACGAAGACCGCCTGCTGGAATTTTCCGTCAACCAGTTCCGCGAAGGCTTCCACCCGCACGGCTGGACGTACCT
>JAQGHH010000553.1 GCA_028288945.1 Phycisphaerales bacterium | reverse complement strand
TCCATGGCCGGATCGAGCGCGACGGCTACACGATTGAAAAGGTGTTTTTCGCCAGCCTTCCCGGCCACTACGTCACCGGCAATCTCTATCGCCCGACGGGCAAGACCGGCAAGCTTGCCGCGGTCCTTTGCCCGCACGGGCATTGGAACAATGGCCGTCTCTATGAGAACGGCGAGAAAGAGTTGCAGCAGCAAATTGCGAAAGGTGCCGAGAAAACAATCGAGGGCGCACGCTACCCGTTGCAGGCGCGCTGCGCGATGTTGGCGCGGATGGGGTGTGTGGTGTTCTTCTATGACATGGTTGGTTACGCAGACAGCCAAGCAGTCGTCCACCGGGAAGGATTCAACGACGCCGACGCCGCCCTGCGGCTCCAGAGCTTCATGGGCCTGCAAAGCTGGAACAGCATCCGCGCCCTGGACTTCCTCACCAGCCTGCCCGAAGTGGACGCGAAGCGAATAGGCGTCACGGGCGCGAGCGGCGGGGGGACGCAGACGATGATCCTCTGCGCGATCGACCCGCGGCCGGCGGTTTCTTTCCCGGCGGTGATGGTCTCCGAATCCATGCAGGGCGGCTGCATCTGCGAGAACGCCCCGCTGCTTCGGGTCGGCATGAACAACGCAGAACTGGCCGCGTGCTTTGCGCCAAAGCCGCTGGGAATGTCCGCCGCCAATGATTGGACGCAGGAACTGGAATACCGCGGGCTCCCGCAGATCAAATCGATTTACAAGCTATATGGCGCCGCGGACAAGGCGATGGCGTGGCACCGGCCCTTCGAGCACAACTACAACCAGGTCAGCCGGGAGCTGATGTACAACTGGATGAATAAACACCTGGCACTGGGGCTCGAGGAGCCGGTGACCGAGAAGCCGTTCGTGCCGGTGCCGCCCAAGGAACTGTCGGTGTACGACGCCGGGCATCCGCTTCCTGCCGATTCAACGAGTGCGGCTACGATTCGCCAGTCGATGACGGTAGCGTCCGACAAGCAGCTTGCGGCACTGGCGAAGGACCCGGCTGAATACCGTCGTGTCGTATTGACCGCGCTGCACGCGATGGTCGGAGACAAATTGCCGGCGCGGGGTGATGTGGTTGTCGGCGATGCGCGTGGGCCGAAAATAGCGGGCGGGGTAACGATCGAAAAGGGCACCATCCGCCGTCGGGGCACGGGGTCGCAGGTGCCGTACGTTTCGCTCGTCCCGGCGGATTGGAACGGGACGGTCGCCGTGTGGGTTCACCCCGAGGGCAAGGCGAGCGTGTTCGATGCCGGTGACAAGCCTGCGCCTGCCGTTCAAAAGTTGCTCGATGGTAAGACGGCAGTCATCGCGCCGGATCTGTTTTTGACCGGTGAGTTATTGGGTCCGGCCGGTGTGCAGCAACCGGGGAATTCAAAGTACGCCGGGTACGTTTACGCGGGATACCGGTACGGCTACAACCCCTCGATTCTCGCCAGCCGGGCGTCTGATGTGCTTAGCGCGATCGCGCTGGCGCGTGAATGGGAAGGGGTGAAAGCGGTCCACCTCGTCGGCTTCGGCAAGGCCGGGCCGGTGGCGCTGCTCGCCCGCGCGCTGGCGGGCGAATCCGTCGACCGTGCCGCACTCGATCTCAATCATCTCGACTTCGCGCAAATCAATAATGCGGACGACGAGATGATGCTTCCCGGGGCCAGGAAGTACGGCGGGGTTTGGGGCCTTCTGCCGCTTTGCGCGACCGGTCGCACCGCGATTTGGAACGCGACCGAAGCGAAAGCACCCTGGGAGACGACGAGCCCCGCGGTTGAAATCAGGAACGGGAATGGCGATGCGGCAGGCATGCTCGCATGGCTTGTTTCGGGCGGCCAATAGGCAGTCCCAGGTTACGAGGTGGCAAACGGGGTCTCGTTCGCCTGCGGGTTTTGTGGGGCGCCCTGGGTGATCTGGCGCTTGATCTCGCCCAGCAGTTCATCAATCGTGTACCGCGACTTTACAAGGTAAGTTTCCACGCCCGATTCACGGACCCTGCGGCCCATTTCCATGTCCGCGATTCCCGAAAGCACGATGACCGGCACCATCTGCCATGCCTGCTCCGCCCGGATGGTCTTGAGGAAGGTCAACCCGTCCATCACCGGCATCATCAGGTCGAGAAGGATCAGATCGACCGGGCCGCGGCGCATGGCATCGAGTGCTTCAAGCCCGTTCTCGGCCCGCACAGCCTGATAGCCGCTAAGGGTCAGGATTCTCGAAGTAAGCTTGAGGCACTCGGCGTCGTCGTCTACAACCAAAATCTTAGCCATGTGCGCGGTTCTCCTGGGTCCTTTAACTTGATCTTATTGTTTGCAATAAGCCAGGCGAAAGCAACCGCCCGCGCACGGGCTCAAGTGCAAAAAACTGTTCGAGCAGGCTCAACGTCAACGGCCGGCGTGGGCCTGACTGAGCAAAAAGACGTGGTCGTATTCGATGGGCCGAAGAAAGATCAGGACGCCTTGCGCCTAAGTGATTGCGCGTGGGCCAGGGCCGCGGCGGCCGGTTCCTGGATCTCGATGGGCAGCGCGGGAATCCCGCCGTCGCGGAGGATGCGGGTGAACCGCGCGCCGATGGCAAACAGGTCGCGCGCCAGCGGTTGCCAGAAGGCGACCGTGCACAGCACGACCGCGGGCGTATCGCCGTCCCGCGGAAGCAGCAAGGCGAACTGCTCGTCGAGCCCCATCTGCCGGTCGTGCAAGAATCCGATGCCCGCGGGCGACAGGTCGCGTACCTTGACGCTGATGGCCGCGGGGTTCGTGTGGTCGGAGAGGGGGATTAGACTCACCCGCGCGTCGAGCTCGGCGCGTGGCCGACGCCGTTCGTCGGCCCCGGGTTCGGTCGAGGGCGCCGCGCCAAGGGACGTTACGATTTGCGAGAGTTGATCGGCTGATAAGTCCATATTGCACCAAGCCCATACCCTGCGCCACCCGCCCGAAGCGGGCCTACCGCCACGACCGGAGGTCATGGCCGCCGGCAGACCACAGGTTCGCGGCGCATGCAACCCGTATCGGCCAAAGCAGGCGTCCACTTCACCAGAGAAACTCCCGGAGCGACTTATGGGCGGCCGGCTTACGGCACGAGTTTTTGATGGTGCGTGACGCGCTTCCTGTTACCATCCGATAATCGTTCTCACCGAGTCCCAGTTATCACAACAAGCCGGAGTGACACCCATGTTCCAACGGATCGCGATGGCGGCGGCGGTAGGGCTGTGCTGTGTTTGCGCACGGGCGGAGGAGAGAAAATTCCCACTGGTCACTTCCGGACGTCACGAAGAAGTCGCCGTGGAACCCAAGCCGTCGCCCGCCACGGAAGCAACCAACAGAAAGTTGCAGGAAAAGATCGCGGACGTACGGCTCGCGGATGTCGGGATCGGCGTCGCCTTCGACCAACTGCGGGATTCGACCGGGTTAGACATCTTCGTCAACTGGAAGTCGCTTGAGGCGGCAGGGATCGACCGAAATGCCCCCGTCTCGCTGCACTTGAAAAACAAGAAACTTTCAATCGCGCTCGATCTAATCCTGACCGTCGCGGGGGCGGAGCATGAAGCGCTAGGGTACTCCGTCGACGACGGCGTTGTAGTGGTTTCCACCCGCGCCGACCTGGACAAGAACACTTTGACGCGCGTCTACGACGTGCGGGACCTGCTGCCCGCACCGGCGGGAGCAGCGCGGGACGCACAGGTTGCCGCGGTTGTGAAGCTCCTCATGGATGAAATCGGGACCGACACGTGGCGCGATCACGGCGGCAAGATCGGCGCGATCCGTGAATTGCAGGGCCAGCTCATCGTCACGCAGACCCCGGAGAATCACGCGCGAATTGTGTCACTGCTCGATCACGTCCGGCCGCTGTTGCACGCGACAAGCGGCAAGTAATGGCAGCTTGCATTCCGGCACGCCCGGTTATCTCGCCGGATGGTTGCCCGGGCCTCGGACTACTTCCCGGCGGGGAGGGTCGGCTTGGCCGGGCGGTCGAAGCTGGGAACGGGCGGGTCTTCCTTTATCGGCATCGTGGAATGGATTTCGCCGCCCTGGCGAGTCGGGTCGGGGAGCGCCAGCAGCAGGAATGGCGCGGGGACCTTTCGGGGCGGCGGTGTCAATTGCAACGCGCCGGGCGGGGCCAGGTTGAGCGTGTCGTCGGTCAAGACGTTTGCGCGCCCGGCGTCGCTGGCGGTGGTCAATGCCGAGGTCACGTCCGCGGGGTCGGGGGAAATCCAGCGGACGCGCGGGGCCGCCGGCAAATTGATGTGGGTCGGCAGACCCGCAGCCGCCTGCGCTACGGGAGGAAGATCAATCGCCGGGCGCGGGCGGAGGGGATGGATGCCGCCCTTGGGGAGCAGACGCGGCTCAGCGTTGATGCGGGCCGGGTCGAGCCAGGTTCGATAGGACACCGGGACGATCACGCCGCCAGCGGACGTTTGCGGCTCGTTTGCCATCGGCGGCAGAACATCGTCAGCCACATGCCGCGCGGTCGGTGTCGAAGATTCGGGCGCGGTCCAGGCGTGACGGGCAGACATGACGCCAGCCACGCACACCGCGCTGCACGCGGCCGCCTGCAAGATCCTCCCGGCTTTGTTGGTTACTACGATTCGCATTTGCATTCCTTGCTCATTTGACCCGTATCACCAATTCGATCGGCGTCCCCTCGGGCGGGAGGATGTCCTTGTTGTCTTCCAGCTTCAGCAGCGGCTCTTCCTTCATCGTCAAGTTGGTCTGGAAGACCGTCTCGTCCGTCACGGGGACGATCGAGATCAGCGTGCCCGTCAGATCGGCGGCGTATTTCAAGGCGGGCTTGTCCGGATCCGGCTGGCGCATCACGGAGCCGGTGAAAATCCATTTGAGCTTCGGGATCGGCTTGCCGGTGCGGGGCTCGACCATTGCCTTTTCCAACGGCACCGGGCGGGGTTTGCCGTCGAACCCGGGGATCATGAGGTAGATGTCCACCTCCGGGCCGACCGCGGACTGCCCTTCGCCGCGGGCGGGCTTGCCCGGCTTGAGGCCCATGGCGACGAGCGCGTTGTGGACGTCGCTGGGCTGCGCGTCAAAGACGACAACGGTTTCGTGCGCTTTCTGGCCCAACGGGTAGGGCCAGCAGGCGACGGCTTCCAGTGGATAGATTTCCTTGAGCGACGCCAGTTTCCGCGGGGCGACTTTGGCGGGAATGGTGATCGTCTTTTTCTGCATGTCCACGGCGATCTTCGCGTTGGGATTCGCGCCGCCGGGACCGGATTGATCCGAGAGGCAGACGACCGCGAGGGGCAGTTCCGACTGCGCGCCTTCGAGGCGGTTGGTGGCCAGGAATATTTCGCCGCCGTGGACGACGGGGGAGCCGAAAACCATGCCGGGCGACGCGACCGCCGGGTCGGCGGTAACATCGAGCTTCCAGTCGGGCTTTCCGTCCGCCAAATGCAGCGCGTGGGCCGTCCCCTTGAGATCAACCGCGTAAACGACCCCCGCGGAAATCGCCGGCCCGGCGAAGAACGGCGCTTTGGCGTCGTACGACCACTTCTCATTTCCCGTCGCGGTCTCCCACGCGCGGACGAGCCCGTCCGTCGCGGTGAAGACGGCCACTCCCCCTTGCACCGCAGTCGGAGAAAGCACGCCGCCCGAGGGAATGTCTTTCTTCCAGCGGACTTTCCCCGTGGCGATTTCGATCGCGACGACCTGTCCCCTGGCCGTCTTGAGCTGCTTGTCGTCGAAGCGGATGCTGCTGCACCCGACGAGCACGAGATCCCCTGCGACGGTCGGCCCGCCCCACGGGTTGACGTCCAGCGGCGTTTCCCACGCGACGCTCCCGTCCGCGGTGTTCAGGCACGCGAGCACCCGTTTGCCGGCCTTGTCTTCCTCGACGAAGGCGCTGGCGGCGAGCAGTTTTTCGCCCACGACATCGACCGCCGCGTCCACGTGCCATTTGCTCTTGCCTTGCTGCCATAGCAGCTTGGGCGATGGCTTGGGCAGGCTGTCGTCGGTGGGGGGGACGGCAAGATCCCCGTCCTTCTTTTTCGCTTCGTCATACTTGGTTTGGAGTTCGGCCCACTTCTTGTCCATGACGAATCGGACGGCGTCCGTGTTGACTTCGTTGCCGTCGAGGAGGACGCGGTTGACGTCGATGCAGATGACGCCCGCATCGCCGCCGCCCACGTAAACGCGGCCCTTGCTGATCGTCGGTGAACCTTCCAGGTGGACGAGCTTGCCGGGCAATTCGTACTGCCAGAGCGGCCGGCCGGTCTCGGCGTGCAGGCAATAGAGCGTCGCGCCGTCGGTCTGGTGCATGCCGTCGCCGAAGATCATCACGCCGTCGGCCACCGCGGGCGCGGCCACGGTAGGCAGCTTGATGAACGGCGCGGACTTCGACCAGAGCAGCCGGTCCTTGGGCAGCGCCTCCATCGACAGGGCATGGAACGACGCCGTGTTGAACGCGCCCAGTCCCGAGATGTAGAGCGCTTTGGACGTCGGCACCGGCGAGGCGATGAAGTGCTCCTGGGCTTTGTAGACCCAACGGACCTTCGGCTGCTTGGGGCCGGGAAGATTGTCGTCGCTGCCGGTGTGGGCGGGGTTGCCCCGGCTGGTGGGCCAATCGGCACGCGCGGCAGGCACGAGGGTCAGCAGGCCGATAGTTAATGCCGCGACCTTGATACCGCGACGGCTATGGCGGGGCATGAGCAGCCGCATCACGGTCACGACCACGCCCGCCGCACCGGCCGCACACAGCAGCAGTGGAATTTTTGATCCCGCGCCGCCCGTGGGGATTTCCAGCATCCCGGCCTGTATCGGGCCATCCACCGCCGCACCCTCGGCGTGCGGCTCCGCGACGGCCACCGCCCGCGGTCGGCCCAGCAGCAGCGACGAATCCTGTCCTTCGTTCACGAACACCACATCCGGTGCGCCGTCGCGGTTGAAGTCAATCACACCCGCGGCTCGGGTGTTAAAGATGTGATGGTCGAGGCCGAATTCCTCGGTCGCGTCCGTGAAGGTGCTGTCGCCATTGTTGCGGAACAGGCGGTTGGCTCCTTTCATGCAGCCGACGAGGACATCGGCCCGGCCCTTGCCGGTGAAATCACCGACGGCGGCGCACGTGGCATCACCCTTAAACAGCGCCAGCGCCCCGGACTTGGCCGTCACGTCTGTGAAATGTCCTTTGCCGTCGTTGCGAAACAGCTTAATGCCGTCGCGCTGTGGTACGAGCAGGTGGGCGTGCTTGTCGCCGAAGAAATCTGCAATGACCGGCGTCACCTTCCCCGGCCGGAATGCGAGGCCGCTGTCCTTCGCCTCGACAAACCCGCCCGGAGTATTCAGCAGCAGCAACCCGTTGCCCGCCGCAAACAGGATGTCCGGCCGGCCGTCGCCATTGACGTCGGCTATCAACAGGTGATCCCCCTTGAGCGCGCCGCCCGCGCCGCCGGAACCGAGCCCGATTTTGTCTGAGATGTCCTGGAACAGTTCGGGCGTCGTCTCAGTCGGCGCGGTGGTTTTCACGTACGTTGTGCGGCCGTGGTCGATGAAGCAGGCTTTAATGAGCAGGTCGTTCTTGCCGGGCTGGAGTTTGAGGACAGCCTTCGCCTGGTCGGGGGCGGGTGCGCGGATCACGTTGTCGCTCAGCGCCTTCTGCCCGTTGACCCAGACCGCCAGCGGGCCGCCGCTGCCGAGGGAGATGGGGACTTCCATCGCCTTGTTCGTGTCGATCTGCCGATGGAGGTAGACCGTCATAAAAGCGTGGTCCTGCTCCCGGTAGATCTTCACGCTGTTGAGCGTGCCTTCGGGGAATTCGACTTCGCGCCACGTCGCCTTTTGCCCGTTCTTGCCGGGGTATTCGCCTTTCAAGTCGATGCCGGCCTCGGGCGGGTAGACGGCGTCGAACCCCTTGTTGCCGGTGTTGTCGAAGGGCCCGCACTGCTGCCATTTGCCGAACGAGATCTGGAGCGGAACGGACTTCGGCCCGCCCACATTGCGGTAGAGCCGCAGGCCGCGGAAGCCGTCGGCCAGCAGGATATCGGGCTTCTGGTGTCCGTCCGTGTCGATCCAGGCTGCCGCGGTAAGGTTGTAATACTCCTGCCTGGGAAGCCCGACGGAATCGTCCTTGAAGTTGCCGCCTCCAAGATTCGTGAACAGCTTGGGGC
>JAQGHH010000517.1 GCA_028288945.1 Phycisphaerales bacterium | reverse complement strand
TTCCTTCCCCCGAAAAATCACGACACCCAAAACTGATTAGTCGCGAGAGCCAAGTCGGCGACCGGCTGGTCCCCCGCGATCCACTTCACGTTCGGGAACCGCCGGAACCATTTCATCTGGCGTCGCGCGAGTTGGCGCGTCGCGATCTTGATCTGCTCTGCGGCATCCTCAAGCGACATTTTCCCCTGCACGTGTTCGATCAACTCCCGATATCCCGTCGCCTCGGCGGCCGTGTGGGAGAGCGTGCCGTAGCGCTCCAGCAATCCACGGGTCTCATAGACCCATCCCGCGGCCAGCATTCCCTTCACCCGCGCGTTGATCCGCCGATTAAGTGTTTCGCGATCCCAATCCAGGCCGACCCAGGTCGCCGGGTGGCGCATGCGGGCGACGCCCCACTCGTTTTGGAATGATGTGATCGGCTTGCCCGTCAGTTCGTACACTTCCAACGCGCGGATGAGACGCCGGGTGTCGTTGAGATGAATGCGCTCCGCGGCCGCCGGGTCGGCCTTGCGCAAGCGGTCTGCGAGCTCGGCGTTGCTCAGCGCGGCAAGGCGGGCGCGGACGACCGCATCGGCGCTGGGGCCCTCGAAGAGCCCCTCGAAAAGTGCCTTGTAGTAAAGGGGAGTGCCGCCCGTGGCGATCAGCGGCACGCCCCGCCGGGCGGCGTCAGCGATGACCGCGTCCGCCGATTCGACGAACCGCGCGACCGTGAACACTTCATTCGGATCGACCCCATCAATTAGATGATGGCGGATTTCCGAGCGCTCCGCCGGGGTCGGTTTGGCGGTTCCGATATCCATGCCCCGATAAACCTGCATCGAGTCGATGCTCAGTATTTCGGCGCGGTTTGTGCGCGCGAGGGCCATGGCCAGATCGGATTTTCCCGACGCAGTCGGCCCGAGGATCACCAACATTCTGCATGAATCTGCCATGAAGGCACCGACTGCCAAAAATGCAGAAAACCGCGAAAAACCCATTGGCGAAGGGCATTCCTAAGCTGCTGCAAATCAGCCAGTTGCAGCCGCCATTCACGACGGGGCCGCTGGCACAACCTTTGATATTACTCTCCCCGTCCGCGGAACAAAGTGACCCGCGGTTATCACAAGAACCCGATGTTTTAGAAAGGAGCTTCTCTATGGCACTGCCGACGCGTGTGCCCCAAGGGTATGTCGATCCGGCCGAGTCCGCACAGCGTGATTTCAACGCGATGCTGAACCGCTTCTTCAACACCAGCCCGTCCGGCGATGGCGGCCGTCTGGCGCCTTATGGCGTCGATGTCCGCGAAGACGGCGACCACATTTACGTCGAAGCCGAACTGCCAGGCTTCAAGAAGGGTGACGTCGACATCCCCCTCGAAAACCAGACGCTCACGATTTCTGCCGAGCGCCGCGAACAGCGCGAAGCCAAGGGCGATTTGCTCCTTCACGAACGGCGTTACGCCCGCTTCCTCCGCAGCTTCACACTGCCCCCCACGGTCGACGAAAAGACCGTGGACGCGAAGCTGTCCGACGGCGTCCTGACCGTCACACTCAATAAGCGGGAAGAATCCAAGCCGCGGAAAATCTCGGTGAGCTAATCCCAATCGACGCTGCGAGTCCGACGGATGATGAACGCCGGCCATGGCTTGGCCCGTTCATCATCCGTGCCTTTTTTCGTCACGGGTTTTCCGACACCGCATCGTACACGCGGTACTTCGTCACGTACCGGTCCAGGACGTTCTTCTTGAGTTCCAGGTGTTTCGGGTGGGCGAGGTAGCGCCGCATCGCCGCGCCGTCCGTGAACGTGACGACGATGGCGAGGTCGAAGCTACTGTCCACCACGTCCCGCGCTGACGGCACCACCCGGCCGACGCTGATGTTCACCACGCCCGGAATGTCCCGGAGTTGCCCTGCTGCGTCGGTGACGGCCTTGAGCGCCGTCTCGTCGTGCCGGTCATGGAGCCAGCAAATGACGATGTGAGTCACGGTCCCCTGCCGCCGGGAAGCCTGCTGAAGAGGCGAAGCGCACGACGCGGCAGAGATCATGAGCAACATCGCGGGCAATAGACGCAAAAGCAATCGCATGCACGGGCTCCGGTTAGACATCGGCAAGGAAATTCCCTGAAAGCGGATCATATCGATTTGCGGAGACTTGGGCAGAGGCGGAAAAGCATGGAGGTTCGGCTTTGCCGAACGTCTCTTCCGCAAAGCAAGGATGTTCGGCGGAGCCGAACCTACGGACCGTGCCGGGCTCGCAGGTTCTTGGAGACGATGGCCGCGTTGCGTTGGAGGACGGGGAGCTTGACTCGTTTCATGGCGCTGTGCCGGAGTTTCGCGCGGTAGGTGTCTTCGTCCCACGTCAGCACTTCGCGGACATCAAGCCCGCCGGTGGGAAAGCGTGGTTGGAGGGCGGGGTCCAGGGCGTCGGGCTGGTGGCGGTTGTGTGGACAGACGTCCTGGCAGAGGTCGCAGCCGTAGAGCCAGTCGCCGATCTGGGGCTTCAATTCGTCGGCGATTTCGCCTCGATGCTCGATGGTTAGATACGAGATGCATCGGCGGGCGTCGAGTTGATAGGGGGCTGTGATCGCCCCCGTGGGGCAGGCGTCGAGGCAACGCGTGCACGAGCCGCAGTGATCTGTCGCGGGCTCGTCGGCGGGCAGCGGAATGGTCGTCAGCACTTCGCCGAGCAGAAGCCAGGAGCCCAGGCGCGGATTGATCACGCAAGTGTTCTTGCCGACCCACCCGATGCCCGCGCGGGCGGCCAATTCTTTTTCCATGACCGGGACGGTGTCGACGCCGCACCGCGTGCGCGACCCGGGCACGGTTTCGCGAATCCAGTCGGCCAGATCGTAGAGTCGATCTTTGATGATTTCGTGATAGTCGTCACCCAGGGCATAGCGCGCCACCCGGGCATAGTGCGACTGCTGTTCGGGCGCGACCGGCTCCAGCGCCGCGTGATAGTTCAGCGCAACACAAACGACGCTAACCGCCCCGCCAAAATACACCGACGGCTGTGTCCGCTCCTCGAAACGGTCGGCCAGATAATGCATCGTCCCCGCCTGCCCTTCGTCGAGCCACTGCCGGAAATAGGCCTGATATTGCGACGATTCCGCCGGGGCAATGCCGACGAGATCAAAGCCCAATTCCCGCGCCTTGGCCTTGACGTTGAGGGCCAAGGCATGCGATGCCAGGTCGAGAGTGTTGGACGATGGGAGCATTCTCAAGGCAATAGTAAGCGCCCCGCCCACGCCTTTACCATACGAACACGGGTCATATCATTGGCCGGCCAATGCAGAGTTCGACAGGAATACATTCCGCAAATGGAGTACGGCCGCGGGTTGCGCGAACTGCCGCCCGGTGCGATCGGTATCATTCACTGGGCTCCGCAGGTGAACGGATCCGCTCGCTTATACACAAGGAAGTACATGTCGTTCAGAACGCTGCTCGTGCCGTTCATGTTGATCGCCGCGTCGAACGCAGGTTGCGTCAGCGCCCCCCCGCCCGGCCCGGCGCCCGTCTCCCTGGCGGTGGCGCCGCCGCCCGTGCCGCTCGAAGAGAAATTTCCGCTGCCTCTCGTTGAATTACGGGGAAGTGCGGCTGATTTGGGAACGGGGCACGGCAAACAACTGGCCGAGCCGATCAAGCTGCTTCAGGACAAATACCTCCGCGTTTACATGGGCTCGCCCGGGCATCGTCTGCTGGCCATGGCCGCGGCGTCGTTGTTTGAAGCAAAGTTCCGACCCGAACACCGGACGGAAACGGCAGCGATGGCGAAGGAAGTCGGCATGGACCCGCGCGAAGCGATTCTCGCGCAGTGCTTTCTCGACCTGTCGCCGATGACTGCGTGTTCGACGATCACACTGCCCGCCTCCGCCGCCCCGGACCACGTCGCCCGGTTCGGGCGCAACCTCGACTTCCCATCCTTTAACATCGCAGACAAATACACGACCGTCTTCGTCTACCACCCCGACGACGGCCGCTATCAGTTCGCGGCGATCGGGTGGCCCGGAATGGCCGGGGTGCTGAGCGGGATGAACGAACACGGCCTGGCCCTTGCGAACATGGAAGTCACCCGTGGCTCGCGCCTTCCAGACGCAATGCCGTACACGCTGCTTTACCGCACGGTGCTCGAGCGCTGCCGGACGGTGGACGAGGCGGTGAAGCTGCTCGAAAGCACGCCGCGGCAGACCTCCAACAATCTGATGCTGATGGATGCGAGCGGAACCCGCGCGGTGGTGGAGATCACACCCAAATCCGTAAAAGTGCGGCACGGCACAGAAGGGTCGGCGCTAATCAGCACCAACCACCAGCGCGGCGAGGACGCCGACACCGCCGGCCGCTGCAACCGCTATGACCTCCTGCACGACACGGCCAAATCCGACTACGGTCACATCGGCGAAAAGCAGATCGAATCGATGCTCGCGGGTGCCGCCCAGGGTGATTTCACGCTACAGTCGATGGTCTTCGAGCCGTCGACAAGAACCCTCTACCTCGCCGCCGGCCGCAACGCGGCATCGGGGAAGTTCCATCGGCTCGATCTTAAAAAGTATTTCCATTAGAGCGCCGATTTGCTCCCCTTAGTGAGTGAGTCCGATTGCGCTGAGCGTTCGTTTGCTGCTCGTCGCGCGGCCCCGTCCCCGCTTTACATCCCGGTGAGCACGGCTACACTTCCCGTCCAAGGGAAAAGCGGCAGGAGGCCGCGGTTGTGGGCACTTTGCGGATCGGGCCACGCGTGACACGAGCGAAACTTCGAAAGCCGGCGCTGCGGAGGATCTGCACACCGTTGCTTGGTTTGGGCCTCGCCCTGCCGCACGCCGCCCTTGCACAGGCCCCCGTCCCGCCGGGCCCTCCGCCTCTCGCCAGCCGTCCGAACCTCACGCCCGAACTAAAGGGCCGCACGGTCGAACAGGTCCGTATCCTGGGCAACACAACCGTCTCCACCGGTCTCATCGCCAAGCTCATCCGCACCGCGGCCGGCGATAAATTCGACCCGGCGACCGTTCAGGAAGACTACCAGCGCATCTTCGATCTCAAGAAGTTTTCCAACGTGCAGGCCCGCGTCGAGCCGACGCCCGCGGGCGGCGTGGTGGTGGTGTTCGAGGTCACCGAACAAAAGCTCATCCGGAGCATCTCCTTCCGGGGTAACCGCGCGATCTCGACCGATTCGCTGAAAGCCGCCGCCGACTTGAAAGAAGGGCAGGCGATCGACTCCTTCCGCATCGCGTTGGCCAAGCAGGCCATCGTCAATCAGTACCGCGACGAGAATTATCCCTACGCGCGGGTGGACGTACCCGCCGAACCGCTCGCGCAACGCGGCGAGTTGATCTTCGACGTCGTCGAAGGGCCGCAGGTCCGCATCCGGATGGTCGATTTCATCGGGGCCAAATCCTTCGACAAGGACCGCCTGAACGCCGAAGTGAAGACCAGTTCGTGGATCTTCATCTTCCGCCCCGGCAAGCTCGATCTGGATCTGCTGGACGAAGACGTCGCGTCGCTTCACAAGTTCTACGAGAACCACGGCTTCTTCGACGTGCGCGTCGGTCGGCGGCTGATCTTCTCGCCCGACAACACCGAAGTCGAAGTCGATTTTCTGATCGACGAAGGCCGCCGGTATATGGTGCGGAACGTGAAATTCGAGGGCAACAGCCATCTGGGCGAGGCCGCCTTGCGCCAGAATCTTAAGCTGGCCCCGGGCATGGCGTGGGACGACGAGCTGCTCAAGCGCGACGTCAACGAATTGGTTAAGGACTACAGCCCGTTAGGCTACATTTACCAGCCCGCCTCCGCCGACCCGGACTACCTGCGCATTGAGCACCGGCCGGTGTTCCTCCAGGAGCCGGGCAAGGTCGATCTCGTCTACGACATTCATGAAGGCAAACCCTTCCGCATGGGGGCCATCCATGTGAAGGGCAACACGCGCAGCCAGGACAAGCTCGTAAAGCGCGAATTCCGCGACCTGGTGCCCGGCACGCTCTACAACAGCGGCGAAGTCCAGGACTCCATCGAGCGGCTGCGCGCCAGGCCGTACTTCAGCAACGTCGCGGTCACCCCCGTCGGGGACGACCCCAATTTCCGCGACCTGCTCGTGGAAGTCACCGAAGCCCGGACCGCGAGCTTTAACGTCGGCGCCGGCATTAATAGCAACGGCGGCGTTGGCGGCAACATCACCTACCGCCAGACGAATTTCGACATCTCCAACCCGCCCAACGACATCCGGGACCTCTTCGCCCCCGGCTCGTTCACCGGGGCGGGCCAGACATTCGTCGCCACCTTCGAGCCGGGGACCATCGCCACCAACGCGAGCCTCAGCTTCACCGAGCCGTACCTCTTCGACCAGCCCTACAGCTTCAGCAACGACCTGTACCTCCGCGACCGATTGCGTGAGCACTACGACGACCGCCGGGAGGGCGACCGTGTGTCGTTCGGCAAGCGCTTCGACTACACGTGGCAGGCGAGCCTGAGCCTCCGCGCCGAAGGCGTGAAGATCGGCCACATCGACGACGCCAAATACCGCTCCGAGCAGATCCTCGCCGCCGAGGGCAATCATTTTCTCACCGGCGCGGGCGTCCAGGTCCGCCGGGACACGACCAACCCGGGGTTTTTCCCCTACATGGGGTCGGTCCAAAGCTTCGGCTACGAGTACGTGGGCGCCATGGGCGGCGACTACCACTTCCACAAACTGTCGGTGAATGTGGACGCCTACCAGACGATTTTTGAAGACCTCATCGACCGCAGGACCGTGCTGGGCCTGCACGGGTTCGCGGGGTACATCCCCGGCAATTCAGTCTTCTTCGAACGGTTTTACGGCGGCGGCATCGGGTCGCTCCGCGGCTTCCGCTTCCGCGGAGTCAGCCCGCGCGAGGGGCGTGGGCAGGACCCGATCGGCGGCAACTTCGCACTCACCGGCACCGCGGAGCTGAATTTCCCCATCTACGGCGAAACGCTCCGCGGCGTGGTCTTCACCGACGTCGGGGACGTTGAGTCCGGGTTCCGCCTCGGTACAATCCGCAGCAGCGTCGGGGCGGGCGTCCGGCTGATCCTTCCGTTCCTGGGTCAGACGCCGCTGGCGATCGACTTTGCCGTGCCCGTCACCAAAGCCAATCAGGACGACAAACAGTTGATCAGCTTCTCGCTGGGATTCAGCCAATAACCTTCCGAAAGGACTCACGCCATGAAATTCCGCAGTCTGTTGCCCTTACTCTTTGTCGGCATGCTGGCCTCCGGGGCGTCGGCGGCCCCTGAAGCGAACACCAAGGTCGGCACCGCCAATCCGTCCCGCATCTTCGAAGAATCGCAAGAGTTCAAGGACTTTAAAGAGAAGCTGGAACTCCGTGGCAAGGAGCTTGAAGCCACCGCCCAGCAAAAGAAAGCCGCGATCGGCGACCTCATGCGGCAGATGCACGAGCTCAAGCCCGGATCACCGCAGTACAAGAACAAGGCCGCCGAGATTGACGCGGCAAAAGGCGAACTGCAGTCCTGGGGCGCCATCACCCAGGCCGCTCTTGACCGCGAGAATAAGTACTTTGCCAAGGGCATGTACGAAAAGATCGAGGCCGCCGTCGGAGATATCGCCAAGAAGGAAGGTTTGGACCTCGTGGTCACCGACGGGCGTCGCGAGCCGAACAACATTGAGGGGATGTCCTATGCCGAACTCCGCGGGTTGCTCGCTTCGTACAACGTCCTCTTCTCCTCGAAGAACGTGGACCTCAGCGAAAAAGTGATCGCCTCGCTCGACAAAAACTACGCCGCGGCGAAAGGCAAATAACGAGAAATTCCGAGTGCGATCGGAGTTATTCCCGATCAGAGTGATTTGCGATTACCGATTTGCGATTGAAAGACGGGCCGAAGTGGCCACCGATAAAAGCTCTTCCTATTTCCTCCCCCATTCGCAAATCGCAAATCGCAAATCGGCAATCGCAAATGCCTTCCCTTCCCCTTCCATGCCCACGCTAGCCGAAATCTCCGCCCTGATCGGTTGTTCCGCGCCCGGCGGGGAGGCTGTGGCGATTACCGGCATGGCCACGCTGGCCGAGGCGGGTCCGCAGGAGCTGTCGTTCGTGGGGTCGGACGCCTATCTGCCCGAGCTGGCCTCCACGCGGGCGGCGGCGGTTATCGTGCAGAAGCGGGTGAAGCTGCCGGCGACATGGACGCGGCCGGCGCTCGTCGTCGATGACGCGGACCTGGCGGTTGCGAAAGTGCTCAAGCTGTTCACCCCGCCGGTGCCGCGCCCGCCGGCGGGGGTGGACGCCGCGGCGCGCGTCGCGGGCTCCGCGGCGCTGGGCGCGCAGTCGGCGGTCGGGCCGTTCGTCTTTGTCGGCGAAAGGGCGCGCATCGGCGCACGCACCGTCCTTCACCCCGGCGTCTACATCGGCGACGACACCGTCGTCGGCGACGACTGCGAGCTGTTCCCCAACGTCGTCGTCCGCGAGCGGATCACCCTTGGAAATCGCGTCGTCATTCACGCGGGCTCCGTCATCGGCAGCGACGGCTTCGGCTACCGCTGGGACGGCCGGCAGCACGCGAAGATCCCCCACATCGGCACCGTGGTGATCGAAGACGACGTGGAGATCGGCTCGTGCGTCTGCGTCGACCGCGCGAAGTTCAGCGCCACCCGCATCGGCCGGGGCACGAAGATCGACAACCTGGTGCAGGTCGGCCACAACGTGACGATCGGCCCCCACTGCGTCATCGTCGGTCAGACCGGCCTCGCCGGCTCGGCGCACCTGGGCACCGGGGTCGTGCTGGGCGGGCAGACCGCCGTGCGCGACCACATCACGCTGGGCGACGGCGCGATGGCCGCCGCCTGCAGCGGCGTCGCCGAGGACGTCGCCCCCAAGGCCGTCGTCAGCGGCACCCCCGCCCTCCCCCACCGCCAAAGCCTCCGCGAACAAGCCGCGCTGCGCCGCCTTCCCGATTTGGTCACGCAGGTGAGAAAGCTACAGGAAGAGGTTGAGGCGCTGAAAAAGAAGTGATGGGAAACCCGAAGAGAAGACTTTGCCGCGAAGGCGCGAAGTAAGACGAAGAAGAATCATTAATGCGTTGAATCGGATACATCCACCCGCCAAGATTTCAGATCCCGGCTTCCTCCCCTTCGTATATTGCTTCTCGCCTTCGCGGCAAAGTCTTCTCTTCGGATCTGAGGATTCAAAATTGGGATTTTTCCGCTCATGCTTTTTGCGCCGCCGGCGGCGCCGGGGCGGGCGTCGCGCCCGGGAACTGGTCCTTATGCTTTTCCCACCATTGCTGCCACGACCGGGCACACTTTTGTCGCTGTGGGGGCGGGGCGGTTTGCCACTCTTCCACTGATAATTCCTGGTTCGTCCCGGTAAGCCTTTGCAGCCCCGCCGCCGCGGAGGAGCGGACTTCGCCGTCGCGGTCGGTCAGCAGTTCGATCAGGTACGGGATGCACCACGGCTGCGCCACGTCCGAGACGATCCGTGCCGCGGCGTGGCGCTTTTCGTCCTTGCCCTTGGAACGGTCGGACTGGATGAACCGCGTCAGCGGAACGACGCAATGGTCGCCGAGCGACCGAATCTCCTGCTCATAGAGAAACGATTCCTTTAGTTCGCCGATCTGTGCCGCGAGATCATCGACGCGGCGTTCGAGTTCCGCGCTGTCACGCCCCTTGAGCACCAGAATCTCATTCACCCACCGCGTCGAAAGCATCAGGTCATGCACCCGGCTGGGCTCCCCGGGCCTGCCGTTAACGATCTCCAATACCTGCCCGGATCGAACCGTCTTCTCCGCCGACCCCCCATCCGCGGCGAGCTGACTTTTCACCCGAGTCGAGCCGTCGAGGACGGAAAGGGTCGTGGTCTCCCCGTGGCAAAGAAGATCGAACTGTGTGCCCAGCGCGGTGACCGTCGCCCGCCGGACGGCCACGGTGAATGGCGACTCGGAAGCCGCCACGCCCGACCAGACCTGCCCCTCGGCCATTTCCAAGGTTCGGGCGGCTGTGAAACGAAGCTCGGTCCGTTCGTTGAGGCGCACTTCCGACCCGTCGGCAAGCCGGATTTCACACCGCACTTTCGGCCCCGTGCGCAAGCTCGCGCCCGCCGGGAGCGTGCCGCCGGTTTCCATCGGCTTCCAGTCTTGCGTGCCGGATCGGCAGATTTCGACCGCGCCGGTTGCCAGCGCGAGCCGGCCGATCGCCGGGAGTTCCGCAGGGCGCGTGTCGGCGGGTCGGGTCGAGGAAATATCCGGGGTCAGGTCGTGCTTAATGACAATCGTCGGAGGCGTATGCCGCCAGGGTTGGAACAGCATAACCGCGAGGAGGAACCCCGCGGCCGCCGACAAAGTCGCCGGCATCCATCTCCCCCGCGTCCGGGGCGTGAGGTTCGCGACCACGCGATCGGCCACTCCCGCCGCCGACCGGCGACGCGGGGCAAATGCCCGCACCAGCCGCCCATGCTGCGCCGCCATCGCCTCACCCGCCGCCCGGCAATCCGCGCACCCGGCCAAATGCCCGTCGAGAGCCACGGATTCCTCGGCGGAAATCTCGCCATCGAGCCGTGCGGAAAGGAGGTTGAGGGCTTGTTCGCAGTCCATCGTCACTCATCAACCCCGAGGGGCAAAACAAACGGACGCCACGCTGCCCCCCTCTTTGCAGGGCCGAATGCTTCAACGTGGCACGGGTTTCCAACCCGTGCGAAGTGCGTCAGTAGTCGAACGCCTCTCGTTTTCATACACACTCAGCACGGGTTAAAAACCCGTGCCACGATAGCGCAATCCCGGGACATAGGGGCGTATGCTTGTCATCTTCCACCACTGCTTTGCCCTGCTCCCATCCGTTCGCGCAGCATTTGTCGCGCCTTGGTCAGCCGTGCGTTGACGGTCGCGGCCGACACGCCCAGCAGCCCGGCCAGTTCCCGGTAAGTGCAATCTTCGTAATAGTAGTGCATCAGCACTTCCCGGTACGACGCCGGCAGCCGCTCGACCTCGGCCATGAGCCGGTCGATTTCTTCCCGGCGTTGCAGATCGGAATGACCATCGACCCCGTCGCTCCCGGCCAGCGCTTCGGCATTGCCGGAGGGGATCGACGAGAGCTGCACTTCGCTCCGCTGCCCCGCCTTGAGCCAGTCGAGACACGCCCGGGCGGCGATCCCGCAGAGCCACGGACCGAACTTCGCCGGGTCGGCGAGCGTGGGAAGGGCGCGCAGGCCGCGCAGGAGCGTTTCCTGGGCCAGATCCTCCGCGGCGTCGGCCCTCCCGAGGCGTGCGTGGCAGACGGCGGTGACGCGCGCGGCCCACCGCCGTACGAGTTGCTCGTACGCGTGGCTCTTGCCCGCGCGCGCTTCGCCGACCAGCTCAGCGTCCTCCATCGACACCTCATTCGCCGCACATGTCGTAGTAGATCGAGACGGGAAATCCAGTATGTCAGACCAAAGAAAAGCGACTAACCACAGAGAACACGGAGAAATACGGAGAAAAGCATTGAAGACCTGCTTGGTTGGAGGCTGCTCTGTGCTCTCTGTGGTTAGCAATCTGCATTTGCTTTGCGACGGAACACCGGAACACCGCGACCATATTAACTTGTCCCTCCCGCTCTACTACCTCCGGGGGCGTTGATCAATCAGTTCCTTCTCACCCTTTTCAGGGAGGACCCATGCGGCTCTCAGCACTCGCTGCGTTCGGATTCGGCTTGGCCGTGGCGACATTCGCCCTGGCCTCGCCCCCCGCGCCCGTCGCCAGTTCGTCCGACAAGCTCGTCGTTCACGAATGGGGCACATTCACCGTGCTTCAGGACGAACGCGGAAAACCCGTCGGCGGGATTAACACCGACGACGAGCCCGTCCCCCACTTCGTTCATGATTTGCACGGCATGTTGCTCCAGCGCGATTCGGAAATGCCGCCCGTCTACTTCAAGGGGTGGCCGCGGTGCGACCGCGACGTCTACGTGCGGCTGGAGACGCCGGTCATTTACTTCCATCTGCCGGCGGGCAGCCCGCCTGTAAAACTCGACGTGGACGTGTCCTTTAATGGCGGATGGCTCACGCAGTTTTACCCCGACGCGAAAGCCGCCGCCCCCGGTCTGCATGACGACCACTTTGAGTTCGGCCGACTTACCGAGAAAACGGTCGGCACCCTCGCTTGGCACGATCTCACCGTCGGTGCGCCGGCCCGCATGCTGCCGGAAACCGAGGACAAGGTGTGGCTCGCCCCGCGGCACGTCGATGCCGCGGACGTGACGACGCCCAAGGGCGAGAGCGAACGGTTCCTCTTCTACCGCGGCGTCGGCCATCTCCGCGCCCCGCTGACCGCCTCGCGGGATGCGACCGGAAACAAGCTGCTGGTCCGCGCCGACTGGGGCGAACTGGCCCGTCACGACCCTGCCTTCAAGGTCGGGCCGCTCTGGCTCCTCGACGTCCGCGCCGACGGCACCAGCGCCATGCGGCAGATCGATCCCGTCGCCGTCGGCGCCATCCCGGAAAATATCCTCGCCGAAATCCCCGCGACGTTCGCCCCTGCCGATTACTCGAAGGATACTCTGGCGACGATCCGCAAAGAGCTCCACGCGGCTCTCATGCACGATGGGCTTTATTCCGACGAAGCCGATTCGCTGCTCAACACGTGGGAGGTTTCCTACTTCCGCCGCCCGGGGCTGCGGCTGTTCTTCATGGTGCCACCCGTCTGGACACAGCACGCGCTGCCGCTGAAGGTGTCGCAGAGCGCGTACGTGAGCCGCGCGATGGTCGGCCGGATCGAGATCGTCACGCCCGAGCAGCGGGCGCTGCTCAAGAAGATCGGCCGGGGCCCGGCGTCGAATCCAGACTGGGTGGAAAGCGCCCTCCGCAGCGCCGGCGGCGGCCGCGAGGACTACTACCGCGAGGACTGGTACAAAAAGGTGATGTCGGGCGAGAAATCGCTGCTGGACGTGAACGTCGCCATGCCCGACGACTACCGCGCGTACCTTGGATTGGGCCGCTTTCGCAACGCCTTGATCCTGGACGAAGCCGACCGCCAACCGACTCCCGCGCTCACCGCGTTCATTCGCAACTATGAGCTGGGTGCATACAAGACGCGATGACGTGCGCAGTCGTTGAAGAGAATTGAACGCAGAGGCGCTGAGGTAGGGGGGGAGAGGGGAAGCAGAGTATTGTTGCGTCGCTTTAGTTTCAGTGCCTGAAATCGTGACACTGGCGTCTCGCTCGCGTGGGATGTCAGTGTCACGATTTAGTCATTTGGCATTTCCCAGTTCTTCTCTCCCCTCCTACCTCTGCGCCTCAGCGCCTCTGCGTTCAATTCTCTTCCATCCACCAAAACTTCATGTCGCGGCGAATTCGCTCGGCTCTTCCACGTCTTCTACCGCCGCGTTGCTTTGGAGTTTTTCCACGAGCTTGCGGGTGCGGTCCTGGCGTTCTTCGTCCAAGTAGCGTTGGCGGACTTCGTCCTGCACGGTATCGAACGGCTTGGGTGTTGCTGGTTTGCGGTCGGTGACCTTGATGAGATGGAAGCCGAACGGGGAGGCGAAGACAGGGCTGATCTCCCCCACTTCCATCGAGAAGGCGACCAGCTCGAATTCCTCGGCGAGCTCGCCGCGTTTGAAGAAGTTCAGGTCGATGTGGTCGTCGGCTTTGTCCGAGAGCTGTCTGGCGAGGGCGTCGAAGTCGCCGCCGGCCTGGAGCTGTTTGCGGGCTTCGCGCAGGGCGGCGTAAGCGCCCTCACGTTCTTCGCCGCGTTTGGGGGCCTTGAGGATATGCGACGCCCGCACTTCCTCGGCGGTCATAAAGCTCTGGATATTCTTCTCATAAAACTGACAGAGCACTTCCTCCGACGGGCGAACATCGTCACACAAGGCTTCCACCATTTTCCGGACGCGCAGGTCGGTTTCGACGTCGTGGCGGACGAGGTGCATCTGCTCGGGGGAAGCGCCGGTGGAAGCGTAGAAGCGGGCTTCACCGCCAAACTGTTCAACGAGCTTTGCGACGGCCGCGTCCACCTCGGCCTCCGGAGAGGCGGGGACGGCGCGCCTGGCTTCCTGGGCGAGGAGGACTCGGGCGATGACGTTCTGGCGGGCGTAGCCGCGGAATTCGGGGTCGCGCTCGCAGCAGGAGATGTTGCCCAGACGCTCGAAATGGGCCTTGATTTCGGAAAACTCCGATTGAAGGATCGCGTCGTCGATCCGTTGGCCGTTGATGAGAATTGCCACGCCTTGCTCCATTCCGGCCGGCTGATCGGGTCGGCCTGAATCCATTATAAGATATAGAGCAGGGGCTGCCATCGGGCCAGCCCGCCGACAAGGGATCGCAAATTTTCCATAATCGGTCCATTTTTCCGTTGCAAAGGCTGCTGTTTGTGGGGTAAGTTTTTAATTAGGTGGCGGGTTCGTCGATCGGCCTCAGGAAAACGTCTCGTGTTTCGTCCTTCCTCCGTCTGTTTCGCACTCCTACCTCATCGGTTGGGCTGTCAAACTCTTTCAATTTGGCCCGGAAAGAACCGCACACAAGCAAGCGGGCCGCGGACTACCCATTCCTAGGAGACCAAAGATGGGTAAGAAGTTGTACGTGGGTAATCTGAGCTACCAAGTGGACAGCTCGGAATTGGAGCAGTTGTTCGGTCAGTACGGCCAGGTCACCTCGGCCCAGATCATCAACGACCGGGACACCGGCCGCAGCAAGGGATTTGGGTTCGTCGAGATGGCCAACGACAACGAGGCTGACGCGGCGATCGAAGCCCTCAATGGCCAGCAGCATGGCGGCCGAGCCCTCACCGTCAACGAAGCCCGTCCCCGCGAAGAGCGTGGCGGCGGCGGCGGTGGTGGTGGTCGCGGTGGCTACGGTGGTGGCAGCGGCGGCGGTGGCGGTGGCCGCGGCGGCTACGGCGGTGGTAGCAGCGGTGGCGGCGGTGGTGGTGGCCGCGGTGGC
>JAQGHH010000445.1 GCA_028288945.1 Phycisphaerales bacterium | reverse complement strand
TGTACGATGTGTTGGAGTGGGCCGGGAGGAAGGACCCCGTCAAAATACGCGTTTGGAGGCTTGCCGTCGGTCGCGGGAACATTGAGTTTTTTGCATTCACGACTGATGCCGCGCCATACTCGGACATTTCCCCAGGTGAATTCCGCCACGAGTGGTTCGGACGGCCAGCCCCTGCGCGTCCCGTCGCCATGTACAACATGAGATTGCCTCTGTGGTCCGTCACCGTGGCGACCGCTCCTCTGCCCATAGCATGGTACGTTCGTTATCTTCGCTGCTTGAAGCGCGCCGCCGGGGCACGGCACGGCCTCTGTCGCTCATGCGGCTACGACCTTACGGGCAACGTCAGCGGCATTTGCCCTGAATGCGGAATAGCCGTGAAGGTGACGCTGCCAAGGGCCTGAAATACCTACCTTCATACCCGCCTATCCGCGCCACCGCGTGCGATGCCCCAGCCATCCAAAATCAGGTTCGCCACGTGATCAGCAGGCCGGTGGACACGGACAGCGCCGCCGCGTGGGTGATTCATCTTGCATGAGGATTGCATGAGTCTCGGAAATGGTCGGGAAGATTCCCGGCGATCTTGGGAACTACGTGCCGTACGCGCCAGAGCCGGTGCGGTATGGGCCGGGTGTGCACCGGCCAGGGATTGGCGAGGCTCATGTGCTGGTCATGGATTCAAAGAAG
This sequence comes from Phycisphaerales bacterium, assembly GCA_028288945.1. Classification (GTDB taxonomy): domain Bacteria; phylum Planctomycetota; class Phycisphaerae; order Tepidisphaerales; family Tepidisphaeraceae; genus RYN-428. Next base: position 3,945 of record JAQGHH010000445.1, on the reverse strand, counting down.
TTAAGCCTGGGGCGGCGGTCCATCCGCCGACTGCGGAACCTGTTGGCGACCAAGGCGGTCGTGCTGTGCTATCACCAAGTGGCGACGGTAGATAGCGATCCGTGCCGGATCGCCGTGCCGGCGCGGTTGCTGGAGGAGCACCTTCAGGCGATACGCGGCGTGGGTCGGCCGATCGCGTTATCGGAGCTGGTTTCCGGGCTTCGGGAGGGGCGTGTGCCGCACCGCGCGGTGGCGGTAACTTTTGACGACGGGCATGCGGAGATGCTGCATACGGTTAAGCCGCTGTTGGAACGGTACGACATTCCGGCCACCGCGTTCCTCATCAACGACGCCCTTGGGCAGACGCATGAGTTCTGGTGGGATCAGTTGGCGCGGGCGCTGCTTGGGCCGGGGCGCGTGCCGCAGACCCTTTCGCTGTCGATTGGGGGCAGGCGCTTCGATCGCGATTTGGGCGAGGCGGCTGAATATGGCGCGGAACAATGGGAGCGGGACCGCGGCTGGCACATGGATGACGCGCAAATCCCGGGGCCTCGGCAAGCGCTCTTCAAGGAATTACATCCACTGCTCGGCGGGCTGTCGATCCATGAACGTGAGCCGGTCCTGGAACAATTGCGCAGATGGGCTGGAGCGCCCAATGATGTGCGACCCGGATACGGCGTTCTGACACGCGAAGAGGCCGCACGCCTGGCCGAGGGGGGCCTGGTGGACATTGGCGGGCACACTGTTACGCATCCGATGCTTCCGCCGCTCTCGCCTGCGCAGCATCAGAGCGAGATCGCCGGTGGCAAGGCCGCGTTGGAGGGGCTGATCGGCCGCACGATAAGTCAGTTCGCCTATCCGTACGGCTGGCATTCCGACGAAACAATCTGGGCGGTTAAGGAAGCGGGATTCCTTGGGGCCTCCTCCCTGATCCCCGTTCCTTTACGCCGCGGGTGGGACGCGTATCGTATTCCGCGCCTCTGTGCGGGGCCGTGGACCGGGGACCAATTGTCCCAGCGCCTTCGCGCGTGGTTCGCAGGTCGGTAGCAGGGGGCGGCGGGTCCGATCAAATCTGATATAAGAGCGTCGCGATTTAGCAGGATTCATCTGAAGAGACTTGCCGATGCCCGACGGACAACCAAAAAACGAGCGGCGGTTTGCGATCGCTTTGACGGCGCTCTACGCGGCGTGGGTGCTCTTCGTCGCGATACATCACGAGCAATGGCGCGACGAGGCGGACGCCTGGCTGGCGGCTCGGGACATGGGACTCGGGCAGTTGTTCCATTGGCTGGGGCCGGCGGGGTGGCCGGGGCTTTGGTATCTGCTGCTCATGCCGCTGGCGAAGGCCGGCCTTCCGGTCGTGGCGATGAAGTTGCTTCACGCGGCATTGGCCATCGCCGTGGTGGGAGTGATCGCGTTCTGGTCGCCTTTCTCGCGGCCGATGAAGGCCTTGATCGCCTTCTCCTACTTTATCTCATTCGAATACGCGGTCGTCTCGCGCGGCTATGTGCTCACGGTGCTGCTCCTGTTCCTCATCGCCGCGGTGCTGGCGGCACGAGAGCACCGGTATGTGCTCCTGGGGATCCTGCTGTTTCTGCTGTTTAACTCCACGACGTACGGGTTCCTCTTCGCGGGCGTCATCAGCGTCGCCGTTGCCGTCTGTGCCGCGGCACGCCGGGAGTTTTCCCGCCGGCTGCTGCTCGGCGCAATGATCGCGGCCGCGGGTGGCTTGCTGGCGTTCATCGTGCTTCTGCCTTCCGCGCACGGTGCGCCCCAAGGTCACATGCGCCGATGGACTGTGATCCAGTACGTGCTCTGCGAGGCCTTCTTCCCTCGCGTGGAGCATTATTACCCCGCATATTTCCGGCAGTCCCACGGGAATAACCTCCGCGCCTACGCGGCGTACTACGGGCTGCGCGCCGCGGGGCTGCTTATCGTGATGTCGGCCTGCGCGCTCGTGGCGATTCGTCGGCGATGGGATGCGCTGGCGATCGTGTTGTTGTGTTGGGGTGCGATCAATTATATCGGCGTGTTCAAATGGTTCGGCGGCGAGCGACATGCGGGGTTGCTGTTCGTGTTGGTCATCTTCGGGCTGTGGATCGCCGGGACGCGCGGGCAGACCAATTGGGCGGGTTGGGAGGGGGTGGACGCCCTCGCGTACCGATTCAGCCACGGGATTTTCGCGCTCAGCCTTGTCGTGGCGTGTGCGGTTGGGGTGAAATGGTGTTATCGCGATATACGATGGGATTATTCCGGCTCGACGGAAGCGGCAACCTACATCCGCGACCACGGGCTGATAAAAATCCCGATTGCCGTGGCGGGCGGCGCGCCCGCGGAGTCGCTGCTTCCCGAACTGCCGGGCACGCGAATCTGGTATGCCGCCCGGCAGGACTACGGCACGTATGTCGATTGGGGCCGTAACTGGCGGGAGGACGAGCGGATTACCCAGAGCGAAACATTGAAGCGGGTGAATCGGCAATTCCCGTCGGGGGCATATTTACTTTTGATGCCCGGGCAACCGCTCAAGGGGCCGGGCGCCGCCGGGTACCGGCTCATTTTTGAGAACTCCCACTACCTGTTTGAACACCCCGAGGAACGGTACTACTTGTACCTCCGCGAGTAGCGAATTGCCGCGTCGGCGGGCAAAGAAGAAGCCCACGGGCGCGCGGCACGTGGGCTGAATCGACGCATTGAATTTCAATTTATTAACAACTGATCCGCGGATTTTGCGCTACCGGCTAGTGTCGTCGAAATAGAGGCGGTAGCTGTGCCGGGGGCTCATGGAGCGGTCTACGACGCGTTGTCCGTCGAGTGAGACATTGTTGGCGGCTGGGTCGAGGGTGAAGCGTTGGTCGCGGTCGACGCGGCCGGACCAGATCAGGCGGTTGTCATCGGTGTCGTAGACGTAGAGCGTGCCGTTGCGGTCGGGGCGGTAGGTGACGGAATCGCGGCCACTTACGGTGCGGACCTCCTTGGCGCGGGCGGGGATGTCGCGGGCGATGTTGCCGCGGACGGTGTCGGCGCGGTCGTCGATGTTCCGGTCGGGGTTATGGTCGACGACGACATCGCCCGTGGGCGTGCGGGTGCGGGTGACGGAGCCGTCGCGGGTGCTGGACGACTCGCAGGCAACCGAGCTCATCGCGGCACCCATGACGGCGAGACAAAGTGAGCCGTGGACGGATCGCATAGGATACTCCTTAAATCGCATAGGATACTCCTTAATATAAAGACATTTGGCGGACGAGGGCACCGGAAAATAACGGCGCACTCGCAACCGGGGTCGGCCGTGATCTCGCAAATGGTGTTCCGCAGGTGGAGAGATCGAAGCAAAGATTCCGACAATGGAAGGTGCAAACCCGGTTGGTTTGGACGACGTATTGCTCTTGACGCTAGTCGGGGGGCCGCTACATTACTTGCCCACTTTGGAAGGAGTATCCGTGAAGATCGAGCCAAAGTAACGGGCTCATGCTGACCCAAACCCTTGCAGGTCGGTATGAGCCGAGAGGCGGCGGAAGCCGACCATGCCGGGAAGGACGCCCCAAAAGGGCGATCCTGGGGTTTCGAGTCAGCGACGGTCGAAGCCCACCCGCCCGAATCACCGGATAGCAACGGCAAGAACGGGCGGTGCAAACAAACCCGCAGGGGCCGGTCCCGAGTTTCCTCGGAGGCCGGTAGTCGCCAAGAAAAGTCAGACGATCGCCGCGGGACAGGCCGTTCAAGGCTGCCGCGGATTTCGTGTTTCAATCGGTCGCCCCCAAGCGGGCCACGGATTTGAAGAGAGCAAGTAAAGGGATACTACAATGGCACGCGACCTATCCAAGATTCGCAACATCGGCATTGCCGCCCACATCGACGCCGGGAAGACGACCGTCTCCGAGCGCGTCCTCTATTACACGGGCAAGATCCACAAGATGGGCGAGGTGCACGAAGGCACCGCCGTCATGGACTTCGACGAGGAGGAACAGA
>JAQGHH010000412.1 GCA_028288945.1 Phycisphaerales bacterium | reverse complement strand
GCGTATGGGGATTTTTTGAAAGGGCGGTCGGTGACGCTCATTCCGCCTGTGGCCGCGCCCAAGGCGTTCGCGGCTACCGAGGACAACATCTGGGGGCCGTACTATCGGAAAGGCTCGCCGTACCGGGCGAAGATTACGCCGCCTCTGGCGGAGGGGGTGGTGCTGGTGATTCAGGGGCGCGTGTGGGGCATCGACACGCGCAAGCCGCTAGCGGGGGCGGTGCTGGATATCTGGCAGGCGGATCATCATGGGCGGTATGACAATGATGAGGAGGAGCATCTGCCGGCCGACAATCTTTTTGTGAACCGTGCGCGGGTGACGACGGACGAGACGGGGTATTACGAATACGAGACGGTGCATCCCGGCCGCTACAAGATCGGGCCGGACGCGTGGCGGCCGAGCCATGTTCATTATCTGGTGCGACACCCGGGGTATAAGCCGCTGGTGACGCAGTTGTACTTCAAAGGCGATCCGCACAATGCGGCGGATCAGTTCATCAAGCCGTCGCTGATCATCGAAGTACAGAACAGGGCGGTGGGGACGCGGCAGTTTGAGGCGGGGGTGTTTGATGTGGTGCTGGCGGGGTAGGGTTCAAGGGTTTAAGGGTTCAAAGTTCAAGAGGTTTAAGAGTAGGCGGAGGGACGGGAGCTGTGATGAGGCGGGCGTGGGACGTTGTTGTTGGTGTCTGCATGGTTATTGGCGGTGTGGTTGCTCAGGCTATTTTCATTTTCATCTTGATCGGGCTCTTGTGCGCGGGAGTCGGAAGTTATTTCGGGATTCAGAGCGAGTGGTGGATTTGGGTGGTGGAAATCGCGGCGCTGCTGTCGCTGAACGCGCTCACGATTTATGCGTTTCGTCGTCAGCGGATCGCGAATAATACGATTGGAATTGAAGGCGCATTCTCCCTGCTGCCGCGCGGGGTTTATCGGATTCGGTACGGGCGCGAGACGTATTCGGATGCGGAGGATGAGCGGCGCGGATTCGAGGTGCTTCCGACTAGCGAGCGCCCTCCTGAGGGCCCGACGTAGCGGGCAGGCGTTTCCAAGTTGCTGAGGGTATTTCGTTCACGCCGGGTACGAGCGACAGCGAGGCCCCGGATTCTTCGGGATGGGGGATTCCGCAGTCCACGGAATCCGGGGCCTCGCTTTCAGCTCGTACCCGGCGTGAACGTAAATCCTTACTCTTCATTCAGCACTCAGCACTGACTTCGTCGCTATCATTTGGGCATGCCCAACACCACTCCCATCCTTCGCTATGAGGTCGGGCGAGCGCCGATGAATGAGCCGGATGAGTTGGCGGTGGAGGAGCCACTGGAGATTCGGGTGCGGAATCGGGCGGTGAGCGTGACGATGCGGACGCCGGGGTGCGATGAGGAACTGGCGGCGGGGTTTTTGTTGACGGAGGGAATCGTTCGCGAGCGCGGGGATATTTTGCGCGTGGAGCCTTGCGTGCATGCGAGCGCGGGGAATGTGGTGAACGTAGTGTTGGCGCCGAATGTCGTCGTGGACTTTGAGCGGCTCACGCGGCACGTGTTTGCCAGTTCCAGTTGCGGGCTTTGCGGGAAGGCGACGATCGAGGCGGTGTGTCAGCAGGCGAAGCCGGTGGAGTCGGATGTCGTGATCGACGCGAAGACGTTGCTGGGCTTGCCCGACCAATTGAGGCAGGCGCAGGCGACGTTCGACCGCACCGGTGGACTCCATGCGGCGGGGGTGTTTACCGTGGACGGGGAGCTGGTCGTCGCGCGGGAAGACGTCGGCCGGCACAACGCGGTGGACAAGGTGCTCGGGTTTGGACTGCTGAATGGACTGCTGCCGTTCGATCGGCACGTGCTGATGATCAGCGGGCGGGCGAGCTTTGAGATCATGCAGAAGGCGCTGGCGGGGAGGTTCCCGATCGTGGCTGCCGTTTCCGCGCCGTCGAGTTTGGCCGCCGAGTTCGCGCGGGAAAGCGGGCAGACGCTGGTGGGGTTTCTCCGCAGCAAGCGGATGAATGTCTACGCGGAGGCGGAGCGGATCAGGTTTGGGTGAGCCGCAGGGTGTGGCGGGGAAAACCATCAACCTAAAAACGGACTGGGGGCGGACCGTCGGCGGAGATTGGCCAGCGCCTGCTGGATCGCCGCATCGGTGGGGTTCAGATTGACGGTTGTTTTGAAGGTGGGCGGTTGCGAGGGCGGGGTGCTGGAACGCTGGGCCTGGGCGGCCTGATCTTCGACTAAATGCATGAGGGCGACGAGCTCATTGAGCGTGAAGGTGTCGGCCGGGGCGCCTTCCTTTGAGGAGACCTGAAAGGTCACGTCGCGGATTTGTTCGACCGATTTGCCCGCGATGCTCCGTGAGGGCTTGGCGTCGATATTCATCCGCCCGGTTGTCCTTCCGGCGTGGTGGATGGCCGCGTAAACACGGAGGATCTTGCTGACGGGGGCTTCCTGTTGGCTCGCGTTCTCGCTCATGGTTGGGTTCCTCTGCGACGTGTTTGATTCGTCGCCGGTAGTCTGTCAGGAATTCAGGATTGGATCAAGAGCACGGAGAACCCATGTAGGGTAGGCGTACTCGCCCACCATTTGGTTGCGCGGTCGATATTCACGGAAACGGCGGGCGAGTACGCCCACCCTACATTGTCCATCGTCACTTCGGCGATTCCGCGGCGAGGGAGGCGCAGAGGAGTTCCTTGTCGTTGCGGGCGAAGATGCAGCGGTTGGCGTAGGCGGGCTGGGACCAGACGGTCGGGCGGCCGGCGTCGGGGTTGGTGGGGTCCAGCAGATGCGCCCGGCTGGTTTCCTGGTAACCCGCGGGCGTCAGGGTGGCAATGATGAGATCGCCTTTTTCGTTGAACAGGAAGTAGCGGCCGGCGTTTGGGGTGATGAAGGCGTTGGCCCAACGGACTTCGCCGGCGTCGGCGGTGGTGGCGGCGAAGGTTTCCCAGAGGCGCTTGCCGGTCTGTGTTTCGATCCCGCGGAGCTGGCCGTAGCTGCATACGCCGTAGAGGGTGTCGCCGTCGAAGGCGGGCGTGCAGAGCACACCGTGCAGGGAGGCGGTGTGTTGCTCGTTCTTGCCGGCGATTTTCCAGACTACGGTGGCGGCGGGTTTGTCCTTGTCGAGGCGCATCATCAGCGAGCCGTTGTAGAACGTGGTGACGAAGAGCAGATCGCCGGACCGTTGCGGGGTGGCGATCGTCATGCTGAACTTGGCGGTGAATTTTTCGGACCAGTAGACCTTGCCGGTGTCGGGGTCGAGGCTATTGAGGCCTTCGGGGTGGAAGACGATGAGCTGGCGCTTGCCGCCGGCCTCGATGACGATGGGGGCGCAGTAGCCGGGCTCTTTGGCGGGGA
>JAQGHH010000408.1 GCA_028288945.1 Phycisphaerales bacterium | reverse complement strand
CCGGTCTGGTCGAAGCACCTGGCGGGAGAAAAGGCGCCGACGCCTATATGGGGATTTGCCGCTCATCCGCTTGTGGACGGCGACAAGCTGATCGTCCTCACCTGCGGCACCGACCCGGCGGGCGGGCAGGGGCTTGTCACCGCGTTCGACAAGAAATCGGGAAAGACGATCTGGACCGCGCTGGCCGCCAACCCGGCAGGGTATTGCCCACCGACGATCATCGACTCCGGCGGCACACGCCAGCTCATCATCTGGTGCCCCGATTCGCTCAACAGCCTCGACCCGGAAACCGGAAAGGTTTACTGGCGTCAGCAACACGGGCCGATCAAGAACGGCGTCTCGATCACCACGCCGCGGTTTTGCCACGACGAAAAGCTCGGCGACCTGCTGGTGGTCTCTTCCGCCAACGAGGGGTGCCTCGTGATGAAGCTCGACGCGAAGGAACCGAAGGCGACCGTCCTCTGGAAACGCGGCGGAAAAAGCGAGCGGAAGACCGAGGCCCTCCACAGCCTCATGACCCCGCCCACCCTCCGCGAAGGCAACATGTATGGCGTCTGCATTCAAGGCGAGCTGCGCTGCGTCGAGCTGAAAAATGGAGACCGGGTTTGGGACACGCTCGCCCCCACGGCGGGAGACGCCGGGCCGCAGAATTGGTCGACCGCGTTTCTCATTCCGCTGGGCGACGCCGGGACGCGATACCTGCTGGCCAACGAGCACGGCGACCTGATCCTCGCGGACCTGGACGTGAAGGGATACCGGGAAGCCAGCCGCACGCACCTCATCGAGCCGACCAACACGGATGCCGGGCGGCCGGTGCTCTGGTGTCATCCGGCGTTCGCCGGCCGCTGCGTCTTCTGGCGAAATGACCGCGAACTCGTATGCGCGTCGATGGCGGCGGATGATGGCAGGAAGTGATCGTATCGGCCCATGAAGAGTGATGAGTGAAACGTGACGAGGCCGTTGTCACGTTTCACTCATCACTTGTCACGGCCGCTATTTCTGTTGTTGAAGTTCGACGGTGATCCTGAGGATTTCGCTGCCGCGTAAAACTTGGAGCTCCGTCTCGCCGCTGCGGGCGGCGATGGCGGCGGCGAGGCTGGGGATGTCGCTGACGGCTTCGCCGGCCAGTGCAAGGACCAGGTCGCCCGGCTTGAGGCCGGCCTTGTCGGCGGTCGATCCGGGGATGACTTCGTCGATGCGCATTGCGGTGTGCGTGCCGAGCACGGGGAGCTGCTCGCGGACCGGATCGTCCTTGCGGATTTCGGTGATGATCACGCCCAGCGTCGCCCGGCGGACGGAGCCGAAGCGGACGAGCTGGTCGGCGATCAGTCTGCACGCAGAGCCGCTCAGGAACTGGCCGTAGCGGGCGATGCCCGCGGCCCGGCCGTCGGTGGTGAAGATGATGCCGTATTCCTGTTGCCCGCCGTTCCAGAGGGCCATGCGTCCGGAGGCGTCGCCCGGGGCGAGTGACAGCACGAGCGATCCGTCCGCGGGCCTTTCAGCCGCCAGGCGAACGGGTTTTCCACCGGTCTTTTTTACTTGCAGCAATGTGAGATTCGTCTGGCGGTCGGAGCCGATGAACTTCGCGTCGACCACCTCGCCGTCCTGCGACGCGACCCGCACCGCGCCGTCGCCCGCGGCCTCGCGCTCGACGTAGAGCGGGACCAGGATATGCCCCGCTTCGTCGAGCAGCATCCCCACCGTGTTGGGCGTGAAGGGGACGGTCGTGCGGAGGTCCATCTGGAGCTTGCCGCCGAGCACCGCTTCGCGCTGCTGTTGCTGTGCCTGGGCGCCGTTGTCGGCCGGCGGGCGCACAAAAATGATCGTGCCGTGCCCCTCGACTTGTACCGTGTCGCTGGCCTGTTGTGTGGTTGGCGCGGGCGACTCACTCCCGTCGGCGATTTTTGCGGCGCGCGGATGTGAATCCTGCATGGCCGTGCGGCGCTGCTGCTCCAGCTTTTTGCGCACCTCGGGGTCGAGTTTGTCCCAACGGTTCATGGGGGCCATCGCGTAGGCGTTCAACCACCGCGACGGCGGCAACTGCACGCGAACCACGCCGCGACGGGCCTCCCGGTAGAGGTCCTGTGTTTCGCGATTGAGCGCGTCGAGCATCGGCCGGGTGGTCGGGCCGGGCGCTGGCGCGGGCGGGGAATCGGCGCGGAGGGACGGCGCGAGCGAGAACAAAACGAGCGCGGCGAGTCGAACCCTTGGGGAACATTGAGGAGGACGAATTCGGTCTGCTGCCATCACCTGCGCTCCATGGAACACTACTTTTTGCGGCGTTTTCTTTGTGGCATGGGCGCCTCGCCCATGAATTCGAGGCCATAGCCGCGGTACACGGGCGGGGCGCCCGTGCCACTTGGAGAAGAGCGGTGCGGCCCCGTCGCTCTTAGAACCGGTCGGAGATCAGCATCGGCCGGCCCTCTTCGACCTGCTGTCGGCGGGCCTGGTATTGGCCGAGGTCGTCGGCGAATTGCCGGGCGTCTTCCACCTTGCTGAATTTCTGCACCGCGATCACGTTGCCGTTTTCATCCGTCAGCGCCACCTGGTACGTTTGGCCGCCGTCGGCCGGCTTGGGCGTGTGTGCGACGAGACGCCCGTCGGTGTTGACAGGATGGGGGAAACTGGAGGCGACCGGCGCCTCAGGCCCGCGGCCGCGGCCGACCCACCCGATCATCACTCCGACCACGACGGACGCCGCGACTGCTCCCGCGATTTTTGACGCGCGGACGAGGCGGCGATTCCATGCCCGCCGCCGCACGGATGCAAGAACGGCGCCGGCGAAGTAGTCCGCGGATGCGTCGTCCGGCTCGGTCGTCTTAAAAACCGCCGCGCGCACGGCGCGCGCCGACCGCTGCGACTGAAGCGCCGCCGCCAGCGCCGGCTCGCAAGCGAGGCGCTGATCCAGCCGAACGACTTCCCCCGCCGACAGCTCGTCGTCGAGGTAGGCCTCCAGAATTTCCAGATCCGTTTCACTGACCATAATCTCGACTCGTTTCCGCCCCAGCTTCCTCTCGCGCCTGTCAAATTACGTTGACCTGTCGGTAGGGTCCGCAATGTAAACCGTACGAACCGCCATGTCTTGGCGCACCTAGCACGGGTTGGAAACCCGTGCCACGACAAACGCCCTCGACTTCCGCTTCTGCGTACTGCCCTCTGCCTACTTCCCCCCTACTTCTCACGACTCATAAACTCCTCCAACATCCTCGCCAACTGCTTTCTGCCGCGGTGCAGCCAGGTCTTTACCTGCGGCACACTGCATCCGAGCACCTCGGCGATTTGCACGTATGCCATGTTCTCGTACTCGCACAGCACCAACGCCGCGCGAAAATGCTCGGGCAGGCGGTCGATCGCGGCGCGCACCTTGTCGATCGTCTCGCGATCGAGCATCCCGCCGTCGGGCGGCGAGAAGTGCCCGGGATGGTCGTCGGCGACCATGGTCATGCGCGGCTGGCGGAGGATGCGGAGTGCCTCGTTGACCACCGCCCGCCGCATGAGCCCGCCCGGCTCCCGCCAGTCGTAACGGTCGCGGTGTTCGTACAGGTTCGTCAGGGCCTGCTGCACGACGTCTTCCGCGCTGGCGCGGTTCCCGGCGATGGACCGGGCGATTGCCAGCAGACGCCGCGAGTGCACCCGGACCGCCTGCTCGAACAGCGCCGCCGTCTGGGCCGGCGACACGGGGAGGTCGGGACTCGTCTCCTCTACAGACACGCGCTCACTCCGGGGAAGTTTCAGCGGGAAGACCAAAGGATAGGGCCTTTGTTTAGCCGCCCCGCTTGCGGGGCGTCCTCATTTCGCTGGCGCGAAACGCGCTTCGCGATTCGACTCCGCTTACCGCAGGCAAGCGAGGCTGCTAAACGGTTGGGTCCGATACCATTTGGGATTGTCCATGCGAGCAGTACCTTATGGCGGGTCCGATAAAGCCGCGCCTGCCGGCCCGCCGGCCACATGCGAATCTATCGGGGCCGCGCCCGATGCACAATCGCTTGAACGTCAACCCCCCGCCCGCCTTGTGCAATATTTACCCCGCACGAGTAGCATTTCATGCAGTCAGGCAGCCGTTTGTTTCGGCGAGCCCTCATGACTAACAATTGACGACTGACAAGGACCACCCATGAAACGCCCCCACCGATCGCTCATTATGGCGGCCCTCGCGGCCGCGATCACGTTGAGCCCGGCGACTCTTCTCTTGGCCGCGCCCGAAGCGCCGCCCGCCGTCGCACCGGGGGCCGCCCAGAAAGATCCATCGGCCGTCGTGGCCGCGGAGATCGAAAAGGGCCTGGCGTTCCTCAAGACGCAGCAGAAGCCCGACGGCACCTGGCAGGGCGTGGGCGATCCCCCCGCGATCACCGCCATCGTCCTGCACGCCTTCACGCAAGACCCCAAGTACGGCGCGAATCAGGAGTTCATCAAGAAGGGCTTTGGCACCCTACTCAGTCATCAAAAAGAAGACGGCAGCATCTCGTCGGATTTTCTGGCCACCTACAACACCGCCATCGCCACCAGCGCGCTGGCCAGCGCCAATTCGCCGGAATACAAGGCCGCGGTCGATAAGGCGGTCGCCTACCTGCGCAGCTTGGAATGGACCGACAAGATCGAGGGCGTGCCGAATCAGACGCAGAAGGTGGATCCGAAAGACGCCCGGTACGGCGGATGGGGCTACGGCCACAGCGGAAAGCCCGACTTGAGCAACGCACAAACCGCCTTGGACGCGCTGCACGACGCCGGCCTCAAAGCGGGCGATCCCGCGTACGACGCGGCATTGAAGTTCATCACCCGAGCCCAGAACAACTCGGAAACCAACGACCAGAAATGGGCTGGCGACGACGGCAGTTTTGTCTATTCCCCGGCCGATGGCGGGGAGTCCAAGGCGGGCGAGTACACCGGCCCCGACGGCCGCCGGATGCTCCGCGGCTACGGCTCGATGACCTACGCCGGCCTCAAGAGCATGATCTACGCCGGCCTCACCAAGGACGATGCCCGCGTGAAAGCCGCGTGGACCTGGATCCGCAAGAACTGGACGCTCGACCAGAACCCCGGCGTGCAGTTCGCCAACCCCAAGGATCCGAAGGCCGCGGATTATGGTTTGTTCTACTACTATCACACGCTGGCCCGCGCGCTCCGCGCCTACGGCGAACCGGTGATCGTCGACGCCAAGGGCGAAAAGCACGATTGGCGCATCGAGCTGATCGAGAAGCTGGCAAAAGATCAAACCGCCGACGGGAGCTGGGTCGGCACGCAAAAGTGGATGGAAAACAAGCCGATTCTTTCGACCGCTTACGCGGTCTTGGCGCTTCAGGAAGCCCAGCAGGATTTGAAAGCGCATCCGCCACAAGCTGGGAAATAGAGGGTTTTGTCGTCGCAGACGGTGTACCCTCCCGTCCCCTTGCGGTACGCGGGTTGTGGGATTGTGGCGCACAGACTGGAAGGCGCTAGTACGGCGCACAGCGCTACCGCGGCACGGGTTTCCAACTCGTGCTGAGTGTGCAGGAAAACAAGCGGCATCAGATAATTGACGCGATCCGCACGGGTTGGAAACCCGTGCCACGGTGGACGGATTACTTCCCCTCGCTTGCCCGGCCGAGCGTCCCCGACTCGTCGGCTAGGATTTGCCGGTAGCGCTCCACCACTTCCGGCGATGCTACTTTTTCCAGGTTCGCGGCCAGCGCCACCGTCTTTAGTGTCCGCGTGAACCGCTTGCACTTGACCCATCTGCGCTCAAGCACCATCGCCTTCTCGTCAAAATCATCCGCCTCCCGGCGGACGATTTCCCAGCGCGGGTAGGCGCTGTCCGACTCGATCGCATGCTGAATCTCTGGGCC
>JAQGHH010000394.1 GCA_028288945.1 Phycisphaerales bacterium | reverse complement strand
GCCCGCCGGCGCTCGTTTGCCACAATGACGCGCCGGACCCGGTGCAGGGATTCGCATAGTCCGCTGATGATCGTGCCGACCAGCACGAAGAGGACCATCGCGGCGATTTCGTTTATACGCGCGAAGTGAAAGCCGGGATGCTGCCCGGCGACGAAGTAGTTCGCCGCGACGGCGCTCAGCAAAGTGGCCACGATCCCTGGCCAGAAGCCGCCTAAGTACGCGGCAATCATAACGGCAGGGAAAAAGGTCATCTGAGGGACCGCGTTCCCGAGCACCGGCCAGAGGGGCCAGCGCACCAGGAGCGATACCGCAGTGGCCCCCAGGGCCACGCCGTAAGCGACCAGCGGGTGCCGCGGTTTTTCGTGCATGCGCACCTCTATGGACTTAAGCATAGTGATTAAGTGCCTAATGAACAGAATGCCGGCGCTCTTGCGTGCGTTCGAATCGTGCCGCCAGACGCAGCCGAGATTGGTGCTGGTGCTTCAAGGTGATCAGCACGATGGGCGGTCATGGGACTTCACGCCGTGATCGATCCTTTTCCGTTCCAAAGCTTCCTCTTCGAAATCCGAGTTCACTAAGGTCACTTCCTCAGGTGCCGGAGCAATGAACGGGCCAATCCGTTAGGAGGCCCTATTGACGTCGCCAAGCCCCCGGAGAGAGCATGGTGGATCAGAAGTGAAGCCAGTTGGCTTGGATTTGATCCAGTCACATCGGCTTCGTCGCCGACGCGCCCCGCGCCGCTCGGTGGACAGGCGGCTCCCGCAAGGCGTATCTCTTCGAAGGGACCATCCTGCTGGTCTTGGGCGCGGCGATCCTATCCTGCATCGCGCAGCGGCTTCGGATACCTTACGAAGCGCGCCGTCGATGCACCGAAAGCGAGCGAATCATGGCTCATTTGCTACTCATTGATGATGACGTCGACCTCATCCCCGAGCAGGTGCGCCAAGCGTTCGCCGCTCCCCGCCACCGGGTTGAGGTTGCCGCCACCGGAGCCGCCGGGCTCAAGCATGTTCAGGCCGATCCGCCCGACGTGGTCCTTCTCGATTTGCGTTTGCCCGACCAATCCGGCCTCGAGGTCTTTCACGCGATCCGTGAAATCGACGCCCGAATCCCCGTTATCTTCGTCACCATGGCCAAGACGGCGGACACCGCCATCGAAGCGATGAAACAGGGTGCTTTCGACTACCTGTTCAAGCCCCTCGATCTGGCGCAGGTGCGGCGAGTGGTGGACGAGGCGCTGGAAGTGGGCCGGCGGATGCGCGCCCCGGCGGTCGTCGCCGAGAATCTGCCCGAGTCCGACGTGGACGGTGCGATCCTCGGCTCCTGCCCGGCGATGCGTGAGGTCTACAAGGCGATCGGCCGCGTTGCCGGCCAGGACGTGACCGTGCTCATCGCCGGCGAGACCGGAACGGGTAAGGAACTGATCGCGCGGGCAATTTATCAGCACAGTTCCCGGGCCAAGGCGCCGTTCATGGCCCTCAACTGTGCGGCCATCCCCGAAAACCTGCTGGAAAGCGAGCTGTTCGGCCACGAAAAGGGCTCCTTTACGGGGGCCGACCGCCGCCGCATCGGTAAATTCGAGCAGTGCAACCACGGTACCATCCTGCTCGATGAGATCGGCGACATGCCGCTGGCCTTGCAGGCAAAGATCCTCCGCCTGCTGCAGGAACAATCCTTCGAGCGGGTCGGCGGCAACGAGACGGTGCAGACCGACGTGCGGCTGATCGCCGCCACCCACCGCGACCTGAAAACCTTATCCGCCGAGGGCAAGTTCCGGGCGGACCTGTATTACAGGTTGAGTGTCTTCACTGTCCATCTTCCCCCTTTGCGCGAGCGGGAGGAGGATCTGCCGATGATGGTGAAGCACTATCTCAAGCGGTTCAGCCGGGAACTGGGGCGGGAGGTCCACGAAATTGCCCCTGAAGCGATGGACCGCCTGCGTGGTTATTCCTGGCCGGGCAACATCCGCGAACTGCAGAGCGTCATTAAACAGGCCCTCCTTCAGGCCCATGGCTCTGTATTGCTTCCTTCGTTTTTGTCCGAACTTTCGGGCAGCACTGCCGAAGGCGCCGCGCTGGCAAATGTCAATGTGGACCTTGAAGCGTTCATCCGCCAACGGTTGCAACCCGATTCCCGCGACTTGTACGCGGAGGCCCATGGTCAAATGGACCGGTTCCTGCTCGCCGCAGTCCTCGACTATACCGGCGGCAGCCAACACCAGGCCGCCCGCCTTCTGGGAATCGCCCGACAGACCTTACGCTTGAAACTGCGCGACCTGGGCTTGCGGGTGACACGGTCGGTGGAAGCCGACGACGAGAATGAACCGTAAGAATTCGGCTTTCACGCGCTCGCCCCGTCCCGGTCGCGGAGCGCCGCCCCGATCTCCAGCCCTTGCCCTTCGCATCCGGCCGGAAGAATGCCAAAGCGGGCGGGCGCGGATACGATGGGTTGCATGGACGCCTACACCATCGGCCAACTCGCGGCGGCGGCGGGGGTGCCGACTTCTACCGTTCGGTATTACGAACGTGCGGGATTGGTCAAGCCCGACTTCCGCACCGGCGGGAATTATCGCGGGTATGCGGGCTCCACCCTCGAACGCCTGAAGTTCATTCGCTCGGCCCAGGCGACGGGGCTAAGCCTGCAAGACATCTCGTCATTGCTTCAGCTCACGTTTTCCGCGGAGCAGCCGTGCGAGGAAGTCCTTACGCTCATGCGCGGACGCCTCGAAGAAATTCGCGGGCGGATCAAAGAGCTGCGGCACGTTGAGAAAGTATTGGCGAAATCGCTCGACAGTTGCTGCAAGGGTGACGGGCCGGATATTTGCGACGACATCTGCCGGCTCAAAGGCTCGGACCCGGCCAAGTGCAGGCCCCCGAAACAGAAATCCTGTCGGCCGGCTTGACCTTACACTAAAGTTCAACCTCTATAGTTTGGAAGTTGGGAGACTCGGACCGGCAGACCGAACGGCGACGGGCCGCGTTGCGGGTTCTTCTAGGAATGTAACGGAGGTGCCGAATGAATGGCGTTCAAAATATCGTTCAGTCCAAATACGGCGCGGTCGCCAGCAGCGAACTGTCGGGGAATCACGAAGGCGTTCGGGCGGTGGCCGAAGCGTTCGGCTATACGCAGGGTGAGCTCGACTCGATCCCCGCAGAGGCCAACATGGGGCTGTCGTGTGGAAACCCCGTCGCCTTTGCGAGCATTCGGCCCGGCGAGACGGTCGTCGATCTTGGTTGCGGCGGCGGCATGGACGTATTTCTCGCATCGCAGAAGGTGGGGCAAAAGGGTCGAGCCATCGGCATCGACATGACGCCCGAGATGATTCAGCGCGCAAGAAAGAACGCGCAGCGGGCCGACGCCGGCAACGTGGAATTCCATCTCGCCACGATCGACCGGATGCCTTTGCCCGATGCGTCGGCGGACGTGGTGATCAGCAACTGCGTTATCAATCTCGCGCCGGACAAAGCCGCGGTGTTTCGAGAAATCTTCCGCGTACTTAAGCCGGGCGGGCGGGTGGCGGTCAGCGACATTGCGCTGAAACAGGCGCTGCCGCCGGAACTGGCCAGGGACGTCATGGCGTATGTGGGGTGTGTTGCCGGGGCAATTCTGGTGGACGATTACGTGCGGCACTTGCGGGATGCCGGGTTCGCGCATGTGCATGTGACCGACACGGGATCGGACTTGAATGCTTACGCGAAGGTCGAAGGGCAGTCGGCGTGCTGCGCGCCGCCGATGACATCGACGACGCTGCCGGTCGCATCTTCCAGTTGTTGCGGCGGGAACGCGTGCGCAGACGACTCGGCGAGCGTTCACTCCGGGCTAAGCGACGTGTTGCAGCGGTACAACGTCAACGAATATGCGGCCAGCGTGAGGGTGTTCGCGGTCAAACCCAAATGAATAACAGGTTCAAGGTCGAGCCGCCTGGGCTGATGCCGGCCGCACGTAGTGGGCGGCGGCTCGACTGGGGCCCGTGAAAAACATCGAGTAGACGCCCCACACGACCCACAACAGGAGCGCGCCGGCGACCGCGTAAAAGGCGGGTACGGGGACCTGGCGGCGATACCAGGGGTCGCCGCTCTTTCCGTTCGATTGATCGGTCGCAAATATTCTTTTGACAGATGCGAGCAACTCGCTGGGCGCGCGGTCAGCGCCGGGCTTGTTCTTGGACTTTTTGTTGGAAGCCGCCGCGGCCGGACGCGCCGGCGGGGAAGCGGATGCAACGGGCGTCTGTGCCGCGGCCGTTAGAGCCGCGCCCCAGGATTGTGGGCCGCGATATTTGGGTCCGTCGGCTGGAGGAGTAGATGCGACGGGGGACGCGGCACTAGTTTCAGGGGCGGCTGGGTCCGCCGGGTTTTCTTCGATGTAATCCGAAGGGTCGGGAGCCAGCTCGCGCAGCATCTGCTCCCTTTCAAAATCCGCCTCATCCGCCAGCCGTCGCGTATCGCCCGATTCCAATACGCCGGGGCTGGGCACGTCCTCGATAAGCGCGGCAAGCAGGTCATCCTCACATAGAGCAGGATTCACGCCGGCGTTAGCAGCATTTTGGGTGAGGGGCTGGTCGGCGCGGAATGTGAGCGTTGCGTTGCCGAGGCGAACGACGTCCCCGTCAACGAGCACATGGCGCTCGACCCGGCCGCCATCGACGAGCGTGCCGTTCTTACTTCCCAGATCCGCAATCAACCAACCTTCCGCTGTCTGCTCGACGCGGGAGTGCCGCCGCGAGATTTCGCGGTCTTCGATCATCAGATCACAGTCGGCGACTCGCCCGATGACAACCGCCCCGGAAAGTTCATGCGTACGAGTTTCGGCATCGCCGAACGATATGTGCAGACTGGCCATGAAGATGCCTTCCAGCGGTGCGGAGCAATCGCCGCACGGCAGGGAGGAAAGTAGCGGCGCAGCGCGAAGAACATATTCACGCCTCATTAAAGTGATGCTCAAGGCATCACAAGATTCGACAACATCCTTAATAGGAAATTTGCTGCACATTCTGAAGAGCCCCATCGGGCGCAAATATTGGAGGGTTAATCTTCCGCCGTCGGTGAGATTGTGACACGGAAGCATTGGGAACTGTGAGTGGAAGGAGTTTTCGGATGAGTCGTCGAAGAACGACGGGGTTTACCCTCGTCGAGTTGTTGGTGGTCATCGGGATCATCGCGGTTTTGATGGGCATGCTCCTGCCGGCGCTGGCCCGGGCGCGGGAGCAGGCGCGAACGGTCAAGTGCGCCTCGAATCTTCGCGGCGTCGGCCAGGGGATCATGATTTATGTGGCCGAGAACAGGCAGGTGTTCCCCGCCGCGTACACGTACGTGGGCGCTACGATGGTCAACGGGATGCAGACGCCCAGCGCCCCGACGCAAGGTTATGTGCACTGGTCGAGCTTTGTTTACGGGGGTCACGGGAACATGACCACGGGCCAGGAGGCGTTTCTGTGCCCCTCGCTCGAGAAGGGCGGATTGCCGCCGACCAACACGACGCCGGAAAACAATGATGCCGGACTAAGCAATGATGCCGGCGGGGTCATCGACGAACAGGTGCCCCGTTGTGCTTACACCCTCAACGAGGCGCTTTGCCCACGTAACAAGTTCACGCTCGGGTTTCAGGGGGCCGTCCGCACCTACAAGTATGTGAACGCCGGGCGCGTCCGAAACTCAAGCGACACGATCCTGGGCACCGAGTTCCCGGCCCTGGCAGCGCTTGTCGAAGGCAACGGCGAAGTGGGCGGCGGGACCGTTTGCAAGAGCCATCGTCCGGTCCACGGTTATGCGTCGCTGGCCGGCGGGGAATATGACATGTCGCTGGCCTCCGCGTCGCCCGGCCGCCCGGGCATACGGCGCGTCACGGCGAACGACCTGCAGCCCGACCCGCAGCCCCCGGGCGACAGCCTGTGCAGGCTCGACTGGGTCGGCCGCAATCACTCGCCGAAAAAGGACGGAAACGGCTTCCAGATCGGGAAGAGCAATTTCCTGTACGCAGACGGCCACGTGGAGACCAAGAACATTCGCGACACGTTGGCGCCGGTATTTCAGTGGGGCGAAGAGTTTTACAGCCTTTCCCCGGGCGATGACGTCGCCCAATGACGCCCGGGCGATCCGGTTAAAGCATCAATACTTCAGGAGTGCGCGGTTGCGAGCGCC
>JAQGHH010000392.1 GCA_028288945.1 Phycisphaerales bacterium | reverse complement strand
TTCGTCCGTGTCGGCGGCGATGACGTTCACCCCGATCATGACGTACGGCCGGTCGAGCTGCTCGGACGGCTGAAATGCCGCCCGGTACATGGCGAGCGCGACGTGGAGGTAATCGGGCGCGAAGTGAGAAGCGAACGCGAACGGCAGGCCCAGTTGTGCGGCGAGGCGGGCGCTGAAATCGCTGGAGCCCAGCAGGTACACCGGCACCTTCAGCCCCGCGCCCGGGATCGCCCGCACGGCCTGGCCGGGTGCGGGCGCGCGGAGGTAGGAGAGGAGCTCCTCGAGGTCTTGGGGAAAGGTGTCGCCGCTGCTGCCCAGATACCGCCGCAATGCCCGGGCGGTGCGCATGTCCCCGCCGGGGGCGCGGCCCACGCCCAGGTCGATGCGCCCGGGGTAGAGCGATTCGAGCGTGCCGAACTGCTCGGCGATCACCAGCGGCGCATGATTGGGCAGCATGATGCCGCCGGATCCGACGCGAATGGAGGACGTGCCGCCCGCCACGTAGCCGATGACAACCGCCGTCGCGGCACTGGCGATGCCGGGGATATTGTGGTGCTCGGCCAGCCAGTACCTGTGATACCCCCACCGCTCGGCGTGGCGGGCAAGGTCGAGCGTGTTGCGGAACGACGCGGCCGGCGACCCGCCGACGACGATCGGCGAAAGGTCAAGCACAGAGTATCGGACGGGCTTGCCGGCGGCCATCACTTCGTCTCCACCCGGAAGCGGTCAACAATACAAGACCCGGACCGCGGCTTTGGAATGCGCGACGAATCGGAACGAGGCCGGCATCTTGATTGGGAACCGCGGCGCTATGCATCAGGTCGCTGCTCACGTGCTCGATACCACTGCCGCGCGGGAAACGGACCGAAACCATCTCAGGTAGTCCTCACCCTTTCCCGTCAGCCAGATGGCTGAGCATTTCGAAGAAGGAACGTCGTTCGCGTCAGGCCTCAAGTCCCGTACCCCGGCGAAACCGCGCGCCGTCAATGACGCCGCGTCCGCGATGAACTGGTTCATGCTGAGCCGAAGGCTGCGCCGGATGGGCTTCGGGTCCAGCCCGATGCGCTCCCCGGCGCCGCCGGAATGCTCGTGCAGGTACACCAACAGTGATAATTCGGTTTGACTGATATTCTCTGACATGCCGTCATTGTACACATCCCCCGGCCGGGCGACGTGCCGCTGCCGCCATATTCCGTCTGGCGCGTAGTGTCCAAATCTAATTTGAAATTCCCCCCGATCAGCGGACAACCGAATCTGGTTTATCGCGGTACCCACAAGAATTAGCATTCGGATGCCCCGCTCACCCCACCTTCCCCCCGCACTCCGGGCATGTGCCGCTGACGCTGCCGGCGCCACATACCGGGCACCACGTAGTCTGCTGCGCCCGCACCTGGGTGACGTTCTTCCAATGCTTCGGGCGGACGATGTAAATCAGCAGGGCAAGCACGATGATTCCGAGTCCTATCATCTCGGCGTCGTGGCCAAACCCCGTCATGACCGCGCCGCTCAAAAACAGCTGCAGCAATATCCGGTGTAGGTATGCGGGCCTCACGCCTTCATCCTATCGCGCGGGGAGGGGCTTTTCATACGCTTGCGGTATCATCGCCCCATGCTCGTCGACTCTGGGGAAGTGCGGAATGCAGAATGCATATGGCGAAAACCTGCGGAGTGAGCGCATGGCCACCCGGCGTGACGGAATTCACTCTGCATTCTGCACTCCGCTCAGCCCTTAGCACTCAGCGGTCAGCATTCTGCTTGCGGCCCTCTGCCTACCGCCTACTACTCCTGTGCGCGGCATCAGCACCATCGTCAGCACGAAGAAGCCCATCGCTTCACAAGTCAGGAGGAGGCCCTGAAGATTCGGATGAACGGCGGAAGTAATGCTGATGAGTAAAATTGCAGCGGCGGGCCAGAGGATGCCGAAGAGCGTCAGGCGCATGCCCATCATCGGCAAGCAGCGCAGGCCGATCACCAGCAGCACGAAACTCGCCGACAGGACCACCGCCACGTTCACCGGGATGAACTCCTGTGCGAAATACATCAGCGGATAGCACCCTGCGAACGTGCCCAGCACCAGAAGCAACATCCAGCGGTCGAACTGTTCCAGCTTGTAGGCGCGCGAGATGAGCCCGAGCAGCGCGCCGACGAGAACGATGCTGATCGGGCCGAGCCAGCGCAACTCGCCCAGACGATCGACCGGCGCGATCCCCAGCACGTCGATGGCGATGGGCCGGCCCGCGAGCAGGTGTTTGTAGCTCCAGCTGTAGGTCGTGCGGCTACCCTCGCGAGATACGCCGGTCGGTTGCAGCGAGAGCTCCGGCATCCGCAATTCGGAGCCGACGGTCGTGATCTCCAGGCGGAAGTCGTCGATGATCCGCCCGGGCGGCGTGCGCAATGTGTAGAGCCCCTTGCCGACGGCAGCGTAGTTGAAGCGGACGATCGCCGAGCCGGTCGCGGCGTTCGCCACGTTCGGCCCCGCCGCCCCAACGGGCAGCGGCGGCACGGGGAGCCTGCCGTGCCAGACGAGCTTGTCGCCTCGGATGCCGATGCCGTCGCTCTCTTTCCCGTTCACGCTCGCGCCAAGGTCGGACAGCGAAATGACCTCCGGCGGAAGGGGCAGGCGGATCTCGCATTCGCCCGTGCCGGACTGCTTCGC
>JAQGHH010000391.1 GCA_028288945.1 Phycisphaerales bacterium | reverse complement strand
CTTCGTGGTAGATTCCCTTTCTCATGACCGCCCCGCTCCGCGACATCCTGCTGAAACTCTGCCGTCGGGAAGATTTGACCCGCGCCGAGGCCCGTGAGGCGTTCCTGCACATCATGTCGGGCACGGCTCCCGATGCGCAGATCGGCGGGCTGCTCGTCGGTCTCGCGGCCAAGGGGACGACCGTCGATGAACTCGTCGGGGCGGCCACCGTCATGCGCGAGAAGGTCGTTCCGGTCGGCTGCGACGACGACATCGTTCTCGACACCTGCGGTACCGGGGGCGACGTGCGGCATACCTTCAACATCTCGACAGCCGCGGCCCTCATTGCCGCGGCTGCGGGCGTGAAGGTCGTCAAGCACGGCAACCGCTCGGCCTCCAGCCAATCCGGCTCGGCCGACGTTTTGGAGCGTTTGGGCGTGAAGCTGGAAACGACGCCCGAGCAGACCCGCCGATGCCTTGCCGAAGCGAACATCTGCTTCGCTTTCGCGCGTCTGCATCACCCGGCCATGAAGTTCGTTGCCGCCGCCCGCACCGCACTGGGCATTCCGACGATCTTTAATCTCCTTGGTCCTTTGACAAACCCGGGTAGGGCGAAGCACCAATTGCTGGGCGTCTTCGCACCCGAGCTAACCGACCGTCTGGCGTCCGTCCTCCGCGAATTGGGCAGCGACCGTGCCTGGGTCGTCCACGCCGACGACGGCCTCGACGAACTCTCCACGCTCGGCCCCACGCGCATCAGCGAACTGAAGTCCGGCGAAGTCCGGACCTGGCATCTCGACCCGCGCACGCTCGGCTTGGAATACGCCCGCCTTTCGGATTTGCAGGTGGCCAGCGCCGCCGAGTCGGCGGCGGTGATCCAGAGCGTGCTTTCCGGAACCCGGGGGCCCGCCCGCGACATTGCAACGCTCAACGCCGCCGCGGCGCTGGTGGTCGCCGGGCGTGCAAATGATCTGCGGGCGGCGCTGGCGCTGGCCAACGCCGCGATCGACAGCGGAGGGGCTGCGCGGTCGCTGGAAATACTGGCCCGTTGCTCGCAAGAATCATGAGTATGCGATAAGATGTTGACGCCCGGAGATCACGATCGATTTCGCAAGGCGTGACAGGCCAAAATTCCTTCGCGATCTCCATTCGGTGGATCGCCGCGCTTTAACAAAGGAGGCTCCCGTGATTCCTAAGACCTGGTCTTTGGGCGTCGCCCTCGTCTTCGCAATGGCCTTAGCCGGCTGCCACAAGGATAAATCCGATTCCGCCGAGGCCGCAAAATCCACGGAGCCAACTGCCGGTACCGCTGCCAGCGGCACCCCGCAAGTTTCCGGACTGCAGCGCGAGGCACAGGACGCCGCGGTCGCGGAAATCGCCAGGCACTGGGTCAAGAATGCCGACGGCTGGACCACCGCCCGAAGCAACGGAACTTCATTCGCACCCGACAACCTCTTAAGGCAGTACCGTGAATTAGCCGCGGAGAGCGTTAACCCCTCCGACTTGAGCGAATCGGACCGATTGAACGGCGTCGAATGGGCAGGCGAAGTCACATTTAAGCCGTCTCCCGCTCGTGAAGTCGGCGACCCGGGGGTTGCGTTCGAAGGCCTCGCCGGCGTTGGCCTGAATCGGCAGCGCGGCCGATGGACGCAATGGGTCGACTATCCGGCCGATTCCGTGCGCCTCCAAAAGGTCAAAGGCAAATGGCAAGTGTCGCAGGACAACAACCTCTTTCGCGGCAAACTCCCCACTCCGGCCGATTTCGCACAAGCGGGCGTAAAGTAACGGAATGGTTGCGTCCGGCTCTTCCAAACTACCCGCCGCTCTATAGCTGCCCTTTCTTTTCGCAAATGCGTATAATCCCCCGCATGAGCGTCCCACGACCTGGCGTGATTGTCGCTCTCTTGCTGCTCCTGGGCTTACCCGGGATCGGCCGGGCAGCTTTCCCTGTCACACAGCCTTCCGCGGGCCCTGCCGCGGTGATACGGCTCTCGGGCGAGGTGGACGATTACAACCGCGACGCCCTCTTCCGCCGATTCCGGGCCGCGGAGGCCGCCGGGGCGAAAACCATCATCCTTGAGATCGATACCTACGGCGGGCTCGTCACCAGCGGCCTGGACATTAGCCAATTCCTCCGCGGCCAGTCGGCCGTTCACACCGTCGCATTCGTCAACAGCAAAGCGATTTCTGCCGGGGCGATGATCGCCATGGCCTGCGATGAGATCGTCATGGCCCCCGGCTCCGTCTTGGGAGATTGTGCGCCGATCATGCTCGATCAGACCGGGCACATGCAGGGATTGCCACTGGCGGAGCGCGCGAAGCTTCAGTCGCCCATCCTTCGTGATTTTGAAGACAGTGCAAAGAAAAACGGCTACAGCCCGGCGGTCGCCGAGGCGATGGTGCGGGTTGAAACGAGCGTCTACCTCGTTCGCAACGATCGGGGCGTGGAGAAGGCCGTCGATCAGGCCGAGTACCAACGCCTCACCGCCGGCGGCGAATGGCAGCCGGCGACGGGCATAAGCAATCCGGTCGACGGGCCCGAGACGCTTCTCACCATCGGCCCGGATCTGGCCGGCCGGCTCGGGCTTTCCAAAGGCCTGGCGAAAAGCCCGCAGGATCTGGCCGCCCAACGTGGATATACGGTTGTTGCCGACCTCACGCCCTCCGTTGGCGACCATCTTGTCGAAGCCCTCAACTCCAGCATGGCGCGGTTTGTCCTGCTGGTCGTTTTCATGCTGAGCCTTTACGTCGCGATTCATGCCCCCGGCCACGGGGCGGCGGAGGCGATCGCCATCGTCTCGCTCGGACTTCTGGTCGGCGTCCCGCTCCTGACGGGGTACGCGCAGTGGTGGGAGATCGGGTTGATCATCGCGGGCTTGGCGCTGTGTGCTTTTGAGATCTTCGTCTTCCCCGGTCACGGCGTATCGCTCATTCTCGGCTTCCTGCTCGTGCTGTTCGGGCTGGTGATGACCTTTGCCGGCAAGGAGCCGGGGCCGAGCTGGCTGCCAACGATGGCGTCGACGTGGCACCACCTGGAACGCGGGCTTTTCGTGGTCGTCGGCGCGATGGCCGCTTCGCTCGTGGCCGGTGCGTACCTCCAACGATTTTTACCGAAGCTCCCGCTGTTCCGCCGACTGATTCTCACGCAAGTGAGCGGCGGCACCGTCCCGACCCCCGCCGGCCCGCCCATGAAAGCCGGCGAAGACGTGTGGCCGTTCCTGGGCACCGTCGGAGTGGCGGCCAGCGACCTTAAGCCGGGCGGAGTCGTCCGATTCCCATACGGGGCTGACACCCGCACCGCCCCTGTTATTTCAGCCGCGGGTTTCGTCTCGGCGGGGACGCGAGTCGTCGTGCAGGAAGCAAGAGGGAACCGCATCGTGGTGAGGACGGCCTAGTCGGGGAAGCAAGCAATGCAAAGTGCAAAATGCAAAATGCAAAAGTCAAAATGAGGAGCGGTTTGACGGGCGGCCACTGCCGACGTGCGCCTGCCTTTCATTTTGACTTTTGTATTTTGCATTTTTCACTTTGCATTCTCCCTCCCTTCCCCTGGGCGAGTACCATCTTCGAATCTCAGGCAAGAAAATAGCGAAAGGCCTCCTATGGATTTCTGGACCATCTTTTGGATCATCATCGGCATCGCCGTGCTGGTGTTCTTTCTGTTGACACTGCAGTTCGTCGGGCTGTACGTCCGGGCGATCGTCAGCGGCTCGCACGTGGGGTTTGTCGACCTCATGGGGATGCGCGTGCGGAAAGTCAATCCGCTGGCCATCGTCAACTCGCGCATCCAGGCGATGCGGGCCGGACTCAACATCTCGACGGCAGAGATGGAGTCGCACTTCCTCGCCGGCGGCGACGTGCAGCGCGTGATCAGGGCGATGAT
>JAQGHH010000334.1 GCA_028288945.1 Phycisphaerales bacterium | reverse complement strand
TCAGCCCCAAGCCCGGCGGGCACACGCCCTCGCGGCTCCGACTATTCACTTGCCAAAGAACATCCCGAGTCCCTTGCGAGACCCGGAAAACAACCGCCGACGCTTTCGCGACCGACCGCCGTGATCCCCACCGACCCCACTGCCGACTGACGTCTTTCGAACCGTCCCGGCCGTTTGCTGCCTTGCACCGGGGAGGGGAATAGTAGCGTCCTCTCCACGGCTGTCAACCCCTTGTTTCGCATCCTTAATAGTACGGATGCAAAGCAACCGGGTTTGCCGGAATCTCAAGTTCGTAAAGAGTGTTGGTGTTGCTCTAAGACAACAGGCGGCTCAGGTTGTCTAACCGTCGCAGTTCAAAGCACCGCGACCAACCCGTGCCGATATGGCAGGTAAACCAACTACGAGGGATAGTATGCCGAGGTTCTCTCTGTTTGTCAATACGGCTCCGGTCATATTTCACGATCAATGCGTTAAGACTGTAATAACAGGCCCAAAGCATATTGCTCGCGGCATGCTGCGGCGGCCGCTACAGTGGGTGCCATGGAAGGAATTGGAGCCCAGCGGATCGAACACGTGGCCATCGACGTCACCGACGTGACGCGGGCGAAGGCGTTCTACGGCGGCGTGCTGGGGTTGAAGGAAATCCCGCGCCCGGCAAGCTTCACGTTCGGCGGCGCCTGGTATCAGGTTGGGCCGGAAGTGCTCCACCTGGTGAGCCGGCCCGACAACTTTCCCGAAGCCCCCCACCACTTCTGCCTATGGGTGGCCCACCTCCACGACGCGGCGCGGCGCGTTGAAGCCGCCGGCTATGCGGTCGTCTGGGACACGCGCTACAAAATTCCCGGCGTCGATCGCTTCTTCACACGCGACCCGGACGGGAACCGGGTCGAGTTCCAAGGTGACGATCGCAAAAGCCACGAAGCCGGCCCGGGCCTTTAGCGCTGGCCCCGTTCGCCCCGGGGCGGCTGCGGGCGCGTCCGGTCGCCGGTTGGGCGACTTTTGTGCTTCCCTTTGAATTTTGGGGTCTTCGGACCGGCCTTGGGGCCGCCGCGGCCCTTGCTTGCCGGGGGTCGGCGGGCAGGCAGCCGGGGCGCGGCCCCTTCCTCGGGCGTGACTTCGTCCAGCGCGGGGGCCGGGCCTTGCTGGCGCTCACGCTGGCGGATGACGAGCTTGATCGGGACTTCGCCGTACGGAAGCAGCTCGCGGAAGCGGTTGATAATGAAGCGTTGATACGCATCGTTGATGTAGGCGGGGTTGTTCACGAAGAGTACGATCGTCGGCGGGTTCACATCGGTCTGCGTCACGTAATAGATCCGCGCTTTGCGGCCGCTGGGCGTGCTGGGGTGGCGCTCCTCGAGGATCTGGCGGATGACCGTGTTCAAGCGATGCGTGGTCACGCGCTCGCTGGATTGCTTGAACAGGTGCTGGGCGAGGTCGACCACCTGCTGGATGTTTCGCCCGTCCTTGGCGGTGATGAAAGCGATCGGCGCGTAATCGAGATGCTTGACCTCCTGGTCGAGGTATTCGCGGAACTGCTCCATCAGGGCGGCATCATCCACGGGCTCCGTTTTCTTATCGCCGTCCTTGCCGGCGGCCATCTCGCGGGCGCGGTCGCGCGTCAGATCCCACTTGTTGACGACGATCAGCACCGGCTTGAACTGCTCGGCGATGTACATCGCCAGCTTCTTGTCGGGCTCGCTCACGGGCTCGGTGCCGTCGATGAGCATGAGGACGACGCTGGCCCGGCGGATGGACCGCTGGGCGCGGTGGAAGCTGTAGAATTCGATGTCATCGGTCATCATGTGGCGTTTTTTGCGCACCCCCGCCGTGTCGATGACGACCATCGCCTTCCCCTCCTTCTCGAAGCGTACGTCCACGCTGTCGCGCGTCGTTCCGGGGATTTCGGAGACAATGACCCGGTCGCCCATTCCCTCGAACAGCTCCGCGATCGAGTTCACCAGCGTGCTCTTCCCGGAGTTGCGTTTGCCGACGATCGCGACGTAAAGCTCGGGCGGCGGCACCACCGTGGGCGCCTGCGAAAGATCGACGTTCTTGCTGATGGCGTCGATGACCTGGTCGAGATTCCGGTCGTTGATCGCGGAGACGCCGATCGGCGTCCCCAAGCCCAGCCGGGCGAAATCGCCGAGCGCGACGTCGGCATTGGGCCCGTCCGCTTTGTTGGCCACCAGAACCGTCTTGATCCCCTTGCGGCGGAGGAGCGTGGCGATCTCCTGATCGGCGGTGGTAAGCCCGGTCTGGCAGTCCACCACGAACAACACAAGCTGCGCCTGGGTCATCGCGATTTCGATCTGGTGCCTGATATGTTCGGTGAGCTGATCGGGGTCAACGAAGCCATAGCCGCCCGTGTCGACGAGCTCGACGTAACGGTCGCCGATGCGCAACGGCGTGGAGATGCGGTCGCGTGTGACGCCGGGCATGTCCTGGACGATGCTGATGCGTTTGCCGACGATGGCGTTGAGGAGGCTGCTTTTTCCGACATTCGGGCGTCCGACGATGGCAACAGTTTGGAGCGAAGGCATGCCGCTATTGTTGGGGAGCGGGGGTGGAATTGCAAAGGAGGGGGAGTTAGTTGCCGGTTGTCAGTTGCCAGCGAAGGAAGCAGAAGCGATGAGCCTGTATCGGGATTGGACGCTTGCGACTCTCTCCCTTCCTTCACTGGCAACTGACAACCGGCAACTAACCCGCTAGATAATAATTTCACAATGTTGCAATCCCTAGATCGAAAGTGGTAGGCTCTTTTCCGTCGTCCATTTCTGTTGTAACAGGGCGCGCTGCGGTTCCCGCTGTGCGCTGGCCACTGAAAGGAGACTCGCATGCCCACCGCTCATGATATTCTGTCGGAAAAGGGGACGAAGGTTCATTCCATCCCGGTCGATTCCACCGCATTGAAGGCCATCCAGAAAATGAACCAACACCGCATCGGCGCGCTGGTGGTGATGGACGGGGAGCGTGTGGCGGGGATTTTCACCGAGCGCGACGTCATGCAACGGGTCGTGGGCGAGCAAATGGACGCCGCCGACACGTCGGTGGGCGAGGTGATGACGCGCGACGTGGTCTGCTGCAGTCCGGACGCGAGCTTAGAGGAAATGAGCGAGATCATGCGCAGCCGGCGCATCCGCCACATCCCCATCTGCGAAGAAGACGGCGCGCTGGTCGGCCTGATCTCCATCGGCGACCTCAACGCCCAGCACGCGACGCAGCAGTCGATGACGATCCACTACCTCAATGAGTACATTTACGGCAGGGTTTAGGCCGCCAGTGAATGATGGTCACCGGTCATCGCTACATCACGCGTGATCCCGCGATCCTTTCGGGTGAACCGATTATCGCGGGAACCCGGATGCCTGTTCGCGCGATTGTCGAGCTTTGGCGAATGGGGACACCACCGGAGGAAATTCCCGATCATCTTCCGCACTTGCGGCTTACGGAAGTGTTCGTCGCATTGAGCTATTTCAGCGACCATGCGCAGGAGATTCAGGGGCTGATCGAGCGCAATCGCGGGATGACCAAATCGAAGTGATTCCACGTGAAGTCGTGGCCCCCGGGTCGTGGGATTGTCGAGTATGGCAACGCGATACATCGTCCATCGGGAAGGCGGCATCCCACTTGAAGAATGGGTTGACTACGCGACGCGGTCCGAAATCATCAAGTTGATCCCTCCGCGAACTAGCATTAACCCATTCACCAAGAAGCCAGTACTTTTCCATCCCGAAGCTGGCTCCGCCTCCCTTATCACCACAAACGGGGGTGCGCCCGATCACCTGCAAATCGGGCGAGTTGATTGTCGATGCACCGGATGCGAACGCAATTCGATTCATCGAAGAATTGGCAAAATCAATGCATGCGGGCGTTAAGCTGGATGAATCGCGTTAAGCTTCAATTGACTCGGTGCTGCAAGATTCAACGGCCGGGACATCTGCCCTAATCACGGAACCAGTCGCGCCCATCGCCTGCCGAGCCGCACTGCCACAGGTTGCGTGAAGGTCCATTCCCTGACATGATCGGTAACTCGCTCGCCGCCGACTTCGACCGCCCCTTCTTTTATCTTTCGCACGGCTTCCCCATTCGACGCGGCCAGCCCCGCTTTGACCAGCAACGGCGGAA
>JAQGHH010000331.1 GCA_028288945.1 Phycisphaerales bacterium | reverse complement strand
TCAGCCCCAAGCCCGGCGGGCACACGCCCTCGCGGCTCCGACTATTCACTTGCCAAAGAACATCCCGAGTCCCTTGCGAGACCCGGAAAACAACCGCCGACGCTTTCGCGACCGACCGCCGTGATCCTCCACCGACCCCACCGCCGACTGACGTCTTTCGAACCGTCCCGGCCGTTTGCTGCCTTGCACCGGGGAGGCGAATAGTAGCGTCCTCTCCTCGGCTGTCAACGGGGTGTTGCGAGAATTCTTACAATCTGGTTTAGATTGTTTTCAGACCGCAATTACGTCCGCAACACGCTGTCCCATAATTAATTGCATCCTTATGCAACACGATGGGTCAGCAGAGCCGGCCATAATTGTCGGCTTAACATCCGCTTAAAGTTCAGTTTTATCGAACGCCTGAGAAGTGATCTGCGAGCCGCGGTTCAAGCACCTTGGCAACCACCTGGCGGGATTCCCGATTCATTTTGACGGCTCCGATGTGTGCCGCCCTAGGTTTACGCCGGCTAGAGGGGTGGGTTCGCATGGCGGGACAAATTGTGCATCGATTTTTCTGAACCTAAGGATACTGTCCCGCACCCTGCACAATCAAACCGACCCAGACTGCAAGAAAAACGAGGGGGAGCAATAAGGGGCCGATTTGGCCGTAGATCTGTGGCCGCCGATAGCCCTGAACGGGCGGCAAGCCCGTGCCGGCAAACTCTGCGTGGGTGTTGTAGAGCCGCCTGAGATGGACGATGGCGATCACAGCGGCCACGATCGTCGCGTAGACCAATACACAGGTCAGGATCGATACCACCGGGATCACGGCGAGCAGCAAATGCTGCTGCCGCGTCGCCCACGCATTGTGGCCGGACTGAAGGTTGCTCACCACGATCGCGTAAGCGGTGAATAAAAATGAGTGCGAAGCGAGGAACCAACTCAGCCGTTGGCTGATGAGGTTGTCCTCATGCTCGATCTGCGAGCGGACCAGCTTGTAGTATTCCACGGGCGGAAGCTGTGACATGTCGCTGATCAACGTGTTGGACATTCCCCCTTTATCAATAAACGGACGCAGCCGGGCAACAGACTGATCACTTTCTGAGCAATGATTCGATGTGGCCCGCGGCATCGAGAAGATTCCCGGCTAAGAAGTCCACGAACTGAAAATCCTGCGATCGCGTGTACTGCGAAGGTACAGCAATCACGTACGCGCCCGAGCGTTTGCCGGCCAAGGCCCCATTGGACGAATCTTCCAATACGAAGCACTCGGCGGGTGGAATGCCGATCTGGGCCATCGCCTTGAGATAAATCTCCGGATGGGGTTTGCCGT
This sequence comes from Phycisphaerales bacterium, assembly GCA_028288945.1. GTDB lineage: Bacteria > Planctomycetota > Phycisphaerae > Tepidisphaerales > Tepidisphaeraceae > RYN-428. Next base: position 2,426 of record JAQGHH010000331.1, on the reverse strand, counting down.
GAGTAATGTCGTCGGAAGTCTGCAGGGCATCGAAATAGTGCCGCAATCCCATCCCGTCGAGAATCACGTTGAGGAATCGCATGGGCGCGCTGGTCGCGATGGCGAGTTTGAATCTCGGCTTAAATTCTCGGAGCACCTCGAGCAGGCCGGGCATCGGTTCCACACCTTTGCGTATCTCCTGCATCACGCGCGCTTCGCGGATCTCCAGCAACTCGGCGGGCGACTGGCTTAGCCCCAATTCCCTGGCATAGATTGAAACCGAATCGAGCGGCGCCCGGCCCATCATCCGACCGAGGGTATCGTCCTGAACTTCCTTGCCAAACTCCCGCGCCATCTGCCGCCCGACCGCCCAATAGAGGCCTTCGGTGTCGATCATCAAGCCGTCCATATCGAATACGACCGCCCGCATGAGCACCTCCCGAAAACGGCCGAGTTATACGGGCGGCGGCGCGAGGCGGGAAGTGCGCGGACAGTTTCGCTCACAAAACGGATTCAAGAATGAAGAGAGACCGCGAGTCGGACGATTCGCGGCAAAGTTGGTATATCACGCAGTGTTTGACTGGTCTGAAGCCCAGCGGGTGATGCCTAGGGGTCGCGGCTTCAGGACTCCGTTTCCATCAGCGTACGCAGCAACTGGCGCTCATTGAGGATATTGCGGATGTCGTGGAGCAGGCGTTCGGGCTGGGAGGTGCCCAACAACTCCATGATGCGTGCCTGGCGTTCGGCGAGCCGATTGCGCTCGGCGCGAAGTTGCTCCACATCGCCTTCGAGTTGAACGATATTCGCCCGAAGAGCCGCGAAATGACTAGGCCCGAGGTCAGTCAGGGTAGAGGTCGCCGCTTCATCGCCGTGGGGGAGAGTTGTAATTGGGGTAAAGGCGATCAGTCCCTTGTCGTTCCGCGCGCCGGATTGGATATGCATATCTCACGTCCTCGTCCGCGATGCTTTTCCCAGAGATCAATCGACATTCGGTTTGAACGACACGATGTCAATTGCACGTAGCCGCATCCCCGTGATCACGTTTCAAGCTTCAAGCAAAATCTGTGCTAGATGTAATTAGTGGGCAAATGCCTTACGAAGGACGAACTCGCAACGACTTTTCGACTCATCGATGGCGGACTTACGCTGTCGATGACGCGTACCTCCAGATTCTTGGCTGAATTGAAGGTCAACGACTTACTCCTTGGCTCGAATGAAAAGGCGCATTCCGCTTCGGATCGCGCGTGAATGGTGTGATTCGGCGCAGTCTGTAATCCTGCGCGGGCGCGATGTAAAAACCTGCCAATCACTGGCACTACCTTTGCCCTAGTCCGCCAGTTGAGGGGCGATCGCGTAAGATGCGTGCCCTGAATCAATCCAACTTCGCCTGAAGGAGCCCTAGAATGTCGGCAGCAAACCCCCCCGCCGCTCAGAATTCCGGTTCACCGGATCCATCGCCCGACCGCCCCACTACCGACACTTCGCGCGGCGGTGAACGCGCTTCCGGCTTACAAAGGCCCGAGACGAATGTGCCCGCGAAGGAGCGGTGGATTTCCGGCATCACCGGAGGCGCGCTCTTGCTAACGGGCTTACGGATGCGCTCGCTTCCCGGGGCCGTCATCGCGCTGGTGGGCGGCGCGATGCTTCATCGCGGATACACGGGCCATTGTCACGGCTACCAGGCGCTGGGCATCAATCGTGCCCGTGGCGAGGGAGCGCCGCCGGAAGAATATTTCGAGCGCGGGATTCATGTTTCCGAGAGCGTGACGATCGACAAACCTGCGGAAGAGTTGTACCGGTTTTGGCGCGACGTCGAGAACCTGCCGCGAGTGATGGGGCATTTGGAATCGGTCAGGAAGATCGATGAAAAGCGCTCGCACTGGGCCGCGAAAGCCCCGGCGGGCATTACCGTGGAATGGGACGCGGAGATCATCAACGACGAGCCTAACCGCATCATCGCGTGGCGCTCCCTGTACCCGGCGAGCGTGGACAACGCCGGGTCCGTGCGCTTCCTGCCTGCCCCCGACGGCCGGGGGACGGAAGTGATCGTGACGCTCGACTACATTCCCCCGGCGGGCCGGGTGGGGGCGGTCATCGCCATGCTCTTCGGCAAAGACCCCGGAGCCGAGATCCGCGAAGACCTCCGCCGCTTTAAGGCCATGCACGCCCCCGCCTAGAAACAAAGCCCGCGGCTGTTTGCGGCCGCGGGCTTTGAAGTTTGTCGCAACTGCTGGTTTCGCCCTATTCGCTACGGGCCTGGTCCTTCACCAGGTTTAGGCGGCTGATCCGTCCCGACGCGTTCCAGTCTTCCACGTACAGATTCCCGTCCTTGTCGAACGAGACGCCGTGGGCGGCATTGAAGATGCCTTCCTTCCACTGCTCGGGCGGCACGCCGAAGTTCGCGCGCTGCTTCACATCTGGGTTGTCGCCCAAGACGGAAACGACCT
>JAQGHH010000240.1 GCA_028288945.1 Phycisphaerales bacterium | reverse complement strand
CGATGCCCTGCGAGCCGCAGTGGGGGAAGTAATCCTTGTTTTCGTTGGCGTACGACGTCAGGGCGAAGCCGATTTGGCGGAGGTTGGAGGCGCACTGCACCCGGCGGGCTTCCTCGCGGGCCCGCCGGAGGGCGGGCATCAACATGGCGATCAGCACGGCGATGATGCCGATGACGACGAGCAGTTCGACAAGGGTGAACCCCGCCCCGCCGGGAGACGGGCGGCGTCCGGCGCGGGCGGATGAGAGGCTGGGCATCGCGGGCCTCCGGAAACGAGAACAGGCGAATCCATGATGTGACGGGTAACAGGTTAGCAAGAGCCGGTAAGGAAGGATAGGGGATGAAGATGCGGATCCTCGTGGCACGGGTGGCCCGCCCGTGGCGGTACTGCGGCATATGTTCGGCTGTCTAACGTTTATTCTGTGACTACGAGCCAAAACCGTGCGCCAAGACCGCCAGGCAGCCAAGAACGCCAAGGAGAGAATCGAATCACAGAGGACATAGAGAGCACAAGAGGAGTGCGAGAGCATGTAGCATGTAGGGTGGGCGTACTCGCCCACCGATGAGCCCAAACTGGTGGGCGAGTACGCCCCACCCTACTCTTTCAGAATTTTTCCCTGCGTCCTGTATGGTTCAATTCTCTTCCTTGGCGTTCTTGGCTGCTTGGTGGTCTTGGCGCGTCGCATTGGCTGTTCTTCGCGTCCGTGTTCGCGCCCTTCGCGGCTTCGCGGTTATCTGCATCGCGGTTTTTCTCAGCACGTTGAAAGAGGTCGCTGCGCTCGGGCTTTCTTCAATCGGAGTACCGATTGAACGTCACGGAGTACCGGGACCACGGGCGAGCCGCCCGTGCCACGGAAAAGGGGCGGCATGCACACCGGCTCCGAGCGCGGCATACCCGCGACACGCGGCCGGAAGCATGGAGGGTGGGGCTCCCTCACTGCCAATGCAGGTGCTGCACCAGCTTGATGATCACGTACGCGGCGATCGGGAGAAACACCGCGGCCAGGACGTTCCGCACGCCGCGCCAGCGGGTTTTCCATTCCCTGGGCGCCTGCAACCTCTCGGCCCGCCCGGTCACCTGCACCTCGTCGGGGTGGTCGAGGTCGTGCTTCATTTCCAACGCCGTCTGGTACCGGGCCGCCGGGTCGCGGCTCATCGCGTGCAGGATGATCTCCTCCACCTCCGCAGATAGCTCAGGGTTCCTCCCGCGCGGGGCGGCCGGGTCGCCCGTCAGCCGGGCGTTCATGATCAGGAACGGGTTGGCCCCATCGAACGGCACCGACCCCGTGAGCATTTCGTAGATGATCGCGCCCATCGAATAAATGTCGGTCCGGCGGTCCCCCCGCTTGCCCTTCACCTGCTCAGGGGCCATGTAGTCGGGCGTGCCCATGGCGGGAGTGAATCCGCCGAAGGTCAGCCGGCGGGTGGCGTCGTACTTGGCGATCCCGAAATCCATCACCCGGATGCTCCCGTCGTTGCAGATCATGATGTTCTCGGGCTTGAGATCCCGGTGCACGACCTCGTGCTCGTGCATGTAGTGCAGCGCCTCGCAGATGCGGCTGGCGATCCGCAGCGCATCGGGCGCGGGCATCGGACGCATGCTCCGCATCAGATGGCCTAGCGTCTGGCCTTCCAAAAATTCCATTACGATGTACGGCCGGCTCGCGTCCTCTGGGGCATCCTCGAACCGCAGGATGTACGGGTGCTGCATCGTCTTGCCGATTTGCTCCTCCCGTCTGAAACGGCCGTAGAAGCCGGGGTCGGCCTCGAACTGCATGAACGGAACCTTCAGCGCGACGGTGCGGTTGTCTCTCAGGTCGATCGCCTTGAAGATCGACGCCATGCCCGAGCGGCTGACTAGGTCGGTGATTTGGTAACGGTCGTCGAGAACCTGACCGGGCTCGAGCTCATTTCCCATGACGGCGGGTTCGACCTTCCGGTAGGTCGGAAGCCCGCGGTAATAACTCAGCCGCTCGACGCCTTCGATGCGGATCACCTGGCAGGTGAGGTTGTCGTCGCCCCCGCGCTTCACCGCCAGGTCGATCAGATACTTGCAGGCCTCTTCCGGCGGGCGCCTGGAGACGGCGTCGAGGATTTCGCCTTCGGTGATGAAGCACCAGACGCCGTCGGTGCACTGGACGATGTGGTCGCCGCGGTTGACGACGACCGTGTGCGTGTCAGGGCGCACAGACGGGTCCTGCCCGACGGCGCGGGTGAGGACGGAGCGAAGCTGGCTGCTCATCGCGTCCTGCACGGTGATGAGCCCGAGCTTCACCTGCACGCCGGCGTAGGAGTGGTCGCTGGTCACCCGGCGGATGTACCCCTGCTGCACCACGTAGACCCGGCAGTCGCCGACGTGGCCGATCGTCACCTCGTTGTTGCGGAACAGGCTGACGGTGAGCGTCGTCAGCATGCGGCCTTCGGTGCGCTGCCGCATCCCGGCGTCGTAGACCGCCAGGTTCGCGGAGTTGAACATCTGCCAGAGGACCTGGTTGGGCGTGGAACTGGGCTTGCCGCCGGTGAAGGTCTTGCGGCATTCCTGGCAGGCGAGGGTGCTGGCGACTTCGCCGAAGCCATGCCCGCCGACGCCGTCGGCGAGGATCGCCACGGCCCCGCGCGTGCGCCATTCCTCGGGCGCGGTGGGCTGCCAGAATTCGATGGAGTCCTCGTTGTTCGAGCGCACCGGCCCGGCCGACGAGAACGCCCCGTAGGTAATCTCCATGCCATTCCTTTGCGAGGTCCCGAACAATTCCGGCTGGCTTTCCCAGTAGGTTCGGCTTTGCCGAACATTCCCGTATTCGCGGAGGAACGTTCGGCAGAGCCGAACCTGCACGGACGAAATACCGTCCACGCAGTGTTCGATCAATGCTCGCGACCTTTTTCGTTCCCCGTCTTGATCCCGTCCCCCTTCTCGAGCGCATCAACTTTCGCACGGTGCGTCATCGCACCCACCGCCTTGAGTCGCACATCGTCGAACATCACGACCCCGGGCGCCAGGTATGCGTACAGATCCACCCGCAGGTACTTCACCGGAAAGCCCTGATGGTTCTGCGGATTGAGATCATCGACCACCGTGACCCATCTACCGTCTGTTCCGCCGCTGGGAGGGACTTGGCGCTTGTAGACTTCGCGGGGAATGGTGTGGCCGTTGATGTCGGGCGCGTCGGTGTACCCCTTCACGAACACATGCAGATTCGGGCCGTCGCTCTTGTATTTGAACTGAATGCGGTAGCGCGTCTCCGGCTCGATCTTGATCAGTTCCGAAAGGCAGGCCAGGCCGTTGTTCTCGGCGCACTCTTTCGAGAGGCGCATGGCCAGTACGTTGTGCGCGCGTGCATCCGCGCGTGGCGCGCCCGCGTGTGCCGGCTCGGGCGCTTCGGGCAGGCGGTAAATGCAGACCTTATCCGTCGCCGGGAGCTTGTCGCTCACAGGGGCGGCGTATTTCTCCTCCATGTACAACGCGGTCCATTTGCCCGCCTCGGCGAAGTTTGGGGCGGGCACGAGGTTTGGGTTCTTCTTCCAGAGCCGTCGGGCCTCGGGGTCATCCGTCACGCCCGCTTCCGATGGATGCTCGAATGCCTTCACCCCTTTGAGCGACTCCAGCACCTTCTCCACAACGAACCGCATATCGGTGGGCTTGGCGACCGCCTTACTCATCTCCTCCGGCTTGGCGTCCTTCTCGCGCAGGTCCAGCACTTTCAGCTTGAGCGTCCCGACCGCGCTGCCGTCGGCGTTCAGCTCGCCCCAAATCAGCACGGCAGGTTTTTGATCCTCCGCCAGCGCCTTCACCGCCTCCGGGCCGGTCGCCAGCATCACCGGCTTCTCCCCCGCAAGCTCGGCCATCGTCGGGCCGTCGATCGGCTCGTACGTGCCATCGCGCTCGAGCTTCAGCCGCAGCGAGAACCCCACCTTCTCCCGCAATTCGGCAGAGGCCGTGCCCCCCAGCGGGAAGACGGCAACTTTCGGCTTCTCCTTTGCAATGGGGACGTCGGCGACGTCGGCGGCCAGGACTGCGACAGGGATCACCATCGCCCAAGCCCCCAGAAACTGAATCAGCCATCGCATGAAATAATGATAACCCGCGCCCGCGCGGTCCAGAAGGCTATGATCCTTCATGAGTTCGGGGCGTAGTAATTCGGACAACCTTTCCGGTTCCTTACAAAATCCGTACAATGGCGACGTGAGCGCAATGACTTTGAAATCGATTCGTATCCGCGGTGCACGCGAACACAACCTCAAGAACATCGACGTGGACATCCCGCGCGACCAGCTCGTGGTCATCACCGGGCTCTCGGGTTCGGGGAAATCCACGCTCGCGTTTGATACCGTTTATGCCGAGGGGCAGCGGAAATACATCGAGTCTCTGTCGGCTTACGCCCGGCAGTTCCTCGACCAGCTCCAAAAGCCCGACATCGACGAAATCGAAGGCCTCCCCCCCACCATCGCCATCGAGCAGCGCTCCGCGAGCAGCAACCCGCGGTCGACGGTGGCGACCACGACCGAGATCTACGACTACCTCCGCGTCCTTTTCGCCCGGGCCGGCACGCCCCACTGCTGGATCTGCGGCCGCGTGATTGCGAGCCAGACGCCCAGCCAGATCGTCGATTCCGTCATGCGGCAGACCGCGGGCACCAAGGTGATGATCCTGTCGCCGCTGGTGCGCGGGATGAAGGGGGAGCACCGGGACATCTTTGCCGCGATCCATAAGCAGGGCTTCGTCCGCGCCCGTGTGGACGGGCAAATCCATGAATTGCAGAAGCCGGAAAATGCGCCCGCGCTCAAGAAGACATTCGCCCACACGATTGAGGCCGTGGTCGACCGCATCGTGCTTAAGCCCGAGATCCGCTCGCGCCTCGCGGACTCGATCGAGACCGCCCTCAAGCTTTCGCAGGGGTTGGTGGTCGTCGCCATCGGCAACACCGACAGCACTTGGACCGACCAGACCTACTCCGAAAAGTTCGCCTGCCCGGAGCATCCGGAAGTCTCGCTCCCGGAGCTCGAGCCCCGGCTGTTCTCCTTCAACTCTCCCCACGGGGCGTGCCCCGCGTGCCACGGACTCGGGACCACGTGCGAGTTCGATCCGGAGATGATCGTGCCGGACGAGACCGTGTCGCTGGAGAACGGCGCAATCGAGGCGTGGCGCAAGCACGGCAAGCGGATGAACATTTACTACAGCCGGGTCCTGAGGCAGTTCTGCCGGGACTTCGGCGTCAGCTACACCGCGCCCTTCAAGGACATCCCCAAGAAGATTCAGCAAGTGCTCATGTACGGCACGGATGACAAGGGCGACCAGGGCACCGGCACCTGGTTCGAAGGCGTGATCCCCAACCTCCAGCGGAGATTCGAGAACACCGAGAGCGAGTTCGTCAAAACCCGCCTGCACCAATACATGTCCGAGCAGGCCTGCGCCACCTGCAACGGCACAAGGCTCAAGAAGGAAGTGCTCGCCGTGCGTCTGCATACGCTGGACGATGCCCAAATCGACCGCGCCGCGCACGAGCTGCACACCGCCACCGCCTGCGGCACCCAGGGCACCGCCGCCTGCGGCGTCACCGAAGGCATTCAAATCGACCCCGCCCGCCCCGGCCTAGCCCCCGGCAAAAACGGCAACGGCAAGGCCGCAGCCCCTTCCAAAAACGGCAAAACGAAAAAAGCCGCCAAGACGGTGAAGCCGACAGACTCAGCACCCGGCACTCAACACGCAGCACTTACTACTCCCTCAGTCCTCAGTCCTCAGTCCTCAGTCCTACCCCGCCTTCCCGGCTACAGCATCGACGACGTCACCCGCCTGACCGTCGAGCGCGCCCGGCAGTTCTTCCAGAACCTGCGTCTCAGCGAGGAGGGCGAAAAGATCGCCGAGCCGATCCACCGCGAAATCGCCGCGAGGCTCGGGTTCATGTTCGACGTGGGCTTGGGCTACCTCACGCTCGACCGCAAAACCGCCACCCTCTCCGGCGGCGAGGCCCAGCGCATCCGCCTCGCCACGCAGGTCGGCTCCGGCCTCGTCGGCGTCTGCTATGTGCTCGACGAGCCCACCATCGGCCTCCACCAGCGCGACAACACGCGCCTCATCCGAACGCTCAAACGCCTGCAATCCATCGGCAACACCGTGCTGATGGTCGAACACGATGAAGACTGCATCCGCGCCGCCGACTACCTGATCGACATCGGCCCCGGCGCAGGCGCGCACGGCGGCAAGCTTGTCTGTGCCGGCAAAGTCCCCGAGGTCTTCTCCAACACGCAGTCCACGACGA
>JAQGHH010000232.1 GCA_028288945.1 Phycisphaerales bacterium | reverse complement strand
CGCTGTTGATCACCACGTAATGATCCGGATGCAGCGGGTTGGGGTAGATCAGAACGGGGACATGATGATCCGCGGGATAGGTGCGATCGCCCAGAGTGACGGCGCTGGCCGTCCAACCGATCGGGAGTTTTTCCGCCAGGCGCTTTAGCACGCTGTTGCTGGACGGGTCGCCGAAGAGGATCACGTTTCCTTCCGCCAGGTCGGCGTCCGTCACGTCCGTGTCGTTCTTGACGCGCGGCTCGCCGCGGAATTGCTTGAACCAATGGTCGATGGCATGTTCGCACTCCGCGGCGGCCCAAGCACCCGTCCGCGCATTCAGCGGGCGGCCCGTAGGGCGGACGATCAGAAATCGGTCCATGAACGCATCGTCGATCGGGCCCTGTAGGCCGTGACGCTTGCGCAGTTTGTTCGATGGCCCGGCAGCGCCGGCCGCGTCGGAGGGCGTCCAGCCCTTGGGCCCGCGGACGAAACGGCCGACATAAGCGCCCTCACGATTCGCCGCCTGCCCGACCACCGCCTGGCCGTCGATGATGACCGCGATCCCGTTGCCCGCGGGAATAGGCGGGGACGTTGTCCCGGACGGCAGCGAAAGTGTCAGTGCCGTGACGTTAGTCGTTCGCAGCGAAAAGCCCTTCACCGTGTTGCTCTCACTGCGGAGGATTTCTCCCTCCACGCGGGCGCGCTGCCAGTGGTGTTCCAAGGCGTCGACGGTGAGCCAGGCGAGCTTGTTGTAGCGCAGCGTCCAGGTGGTGAAGCGGATTTTGTCGGGCACGGGGTTGCGGCCGCGGGCGAGGATTTCATCGAGGCGCCCGTCGAGCTGCGCCTTGGCCTCGGGTGTGTAGTGGTGGCCGATTCCGCGGCCGACGATCCGCTCGATGTGTACGCCCTCAGCCGCGGTGGCCTCGAGCATCATCTCGGATGCCTGCCTTTGCGGGTCCAACTCGCCCCCGTAGGCGACGGCTGGCACGTTGAACAGGTTCGCCGCGTAGTCGGTGGAATCGTAAAGATGCCAGAGCGCCTGCTGATACCAAGGCGCGCCCGAGACGTCCTCGTTTTGAAAGGTCTTGAGGAACTGCCGTGCCTCGGCAAACCCCGCGGCAGGCGCGGCCGCGGCCCACAGGTCCGGGTAATGCACGGCGTACTGCCACGCCGCCGTCCCGCCTAGGGAAAACCCGATGATCAGCCGCCGATTCGGATCGATCGGATACTGCCGCCCCACCTCGTCCAGCGCTTCCAGCCCGTCGGTCTCCCCCGCGAAACGGTACGCGTTGATGTACCGGCCGTAGAGGTTGAGGATGAATCTGTCTTTCGGATCGGTCGGCTCATTGAGGTATTTGTATTCGTGCAGCAGGTCATCCATCTCGACGAACCGCAGCTCGGTCAATAGCTCATCGCGCCCGTGCCCCCAAACGTCCAGCCGCCACGGATGCGCCGATTTCTCCCCCGGCTTGTATCCGGCCGGAATACTCAGCACGTACGGCTGCACCGACCCGTCAATCCGCGACACATACCCGCGCGGCCCCGTCACATTCACCCACGGCGTCCTACCCGCGCGCAGGTCAGCGGCCCGCTGCATCCCATGCGCAAGCGCCCGCCGGGCCATTCCCACTTCGATCGTCTCATGATGCACGAGCGGATATCGAACGGCGTTATGGAAAATCTGCACGTCCGGCAGATAACGCAGCAGAGCAGGCTTACCGGCCAGCTCTTGCCGTAGCGAATCGATCTCTTTACCCAGTTGGTCCACGCCGAGCTGAAGCGATTGGCGCTCCGCGGGCTCCAGATCGTTACCCAAGGGAGGGATCGGGCGAACCTGCGACGGCACGTTATCGCGTGGACCATCGGCCATCGCCGGGCCGCAAAGGGCGGAGAGGAACGCGATGAGCAAAAATATGGCGAGGGCTGCCGTCGCACGCGTGATTCTCAAATGAACCTCCGTATTACCAGGTTTCATCCCACTCCTCATCTTCCGGTATTATGCCGGGAATGCTCCGCCGCGTCTTCACCTTCGCGTCGGCGCTCTCGCCGCCCGGGCGCGTGACCACTTGCGGAAAGTGGTCCAAGACAGACCGCTGCCCGGAATGCGGCGATGTTCCCGCGGGAGCGATCGCATGAACCGCGCGAACGTCCGATCCCCGATGGCCTCGCTCGTCCGCTGGCTGCCGCTGGTGATGGGCGCTGCCGCACTCGCGGTAGCGGCGGGCTTGTGGCGAAATCTCCTGACCGAGCATTGGCGCCCTGCCCCGCCGGTCGCGTCCCTCGAGCGTACGTCCACTGACCAAACCGCAAATCGCAGTTTGTTGCGCGTGTACGACGTAAGGGACCTCGCGGCGTCCGGGCGAACGACAACCCAACATGACGCGGAAGAAACTCTCGTCGGCCGGATCACCGCGACGATCGACCCCACATCGTGGCGGCCATGGCCCTCGGCCTGCTCCATCCGAATGCTTCAGGGCCAGGCGATCGTCGCTCACACCGCGGAGACCCACCAAAGGGTGCTTGTGTTCCTGGAGCGCCTTCGGTGGCAGCGCGACCTTCGAATATTTTTCGCCCGAACCGCGTGGCTCACAGGCGGCGCGGTCGTGTTGGCGATATTGCTGCGCGGCGACAGACAACGTCAGAGCTTGACCCGCCGAGTCTTCCCGATCCTCTCCGCAATATCGTTGCTGCTGTGCATCGGGGCCGCGGCAGTATGGGAGCGGAGCTATGAACATCGCGACCGGTATCCCGTCAGTTTCGAAGTCCATTGGAGGAACATCGGCGTCAAAGCATCCAACGGGTCTTTTGAATTTGCACGGGCGACGGTTTGGGCGGATTTGAATGACAGTTTCTGGATTCCGCCAGCGCCCCCTGGATGGACGGTTAACAATTACGGTTCTCGGAATGTGAGATTCTCGGATCGGAGATGGGGCGGATTGCACCTTCAGAATGGAAGGCGCGTGGTTCCCGATTGGCACGGTGGGTACTATCAAAACGTCGACTTTGACTATATGAGCATCTCCGCCTGGTATCCCCCCGCCTTCTTCGCGGTCGTGCCGTTGGTATGGCTGGTTCGCCAATTGAACAGAAGGCGCCAAACCTCAAAAGGCCGCTGCTCCTCCTGCGGCTACGACCTCGGCGCCACACCGGACCGCTGCCCGGAATGCGGCGATGTTCCCGCGGGAGCGATCCCATGAAAGCAACGAAAGTCCGATCCCCGATGGCTTTTCTCTTCCGCTGGCTGCCGCTGGTGATGGCCGCGGCGGCGCTCGCGCTAGCGTGCGGCTATTGGCGGAATCTGCTGACGGCAAACCGGCCCGTCACGCCGCCGCTTACGAGCATCGAACGGAATTACGGTATCGACATCGACCCGGCCATGTTGGGGAAGCTCCGGCAGTTGCTGCCGGAAACGTTCGAGGTCCATGGAAAATTCAGCGATGTAATCGACGCGATGCGGGACAAACTTTTTCCGCACGGCGCCAAAACGGCTGGAATATTCGTGAATTGGCGCGCGTTGGAGCTGGCGGGCATTTCGCGATCCACACGGATCGATGCCCGGCTCGGCGGACTTCAGATTCAAGACGCCTTGCTCCGGGTACTCGCGATCGCCGACGGCGGCACGGAAAAGCTCGGCGCCGCGCCCGAAGACGATGTCCTGTGGGTCGACACGAAGGACGACCTGGCAAAGAATGTGTTCACGCGTGTATACGACGTGCGCGACATCGTGGGACGGGACCCAAAAACCCGCGCAGCCGCCGAAGCCGACTTGAAGGCCCAAATCACCGCCAAAATCGACCCCGCCTCATGGCGGCCGCGCGGCTCCGCGGGCGACATCCGATTCCTTCAGGGCCAGGCGATCGTAACGCAGACCGCCGTCAATCAGCATGATTTGATCATGTTCCTGGATCGCCTGCGGTGGTATCGGGACCTGCGCCTGTTCGCACGCAAAGCGGCCTGGCCCGTCGGCGGGGCTTTCGTGCTGGGGATGATCCCGGGCGCGCTGCTCCGGCGATATCGCCGCAAGGCGCAGGGGCTTTGCGGGATTTGCGGGTACGACCTGCGCGCAACGCCCGACCGATGCCCGGAGTGCGGGGATGTGCCTTCTACCGCGGGCCGCGAAACCACCAGTGGACCAATGAGCCAACCACGATAATGCACAGGACGGTCAGACGAGATTCCGCTGGTCGCGCGATTTGGGCGGCTCGGGGGCCTCATAGTCGAGGGGTGCCATTCTTAGCCCACCTTCGCCCCGCACTCGGGGCAGATGCCGCTGACGTTGCCGGCGAGGTCGTAGCCGCAGGGGATGCAAAGGCCGCGTTTTCGCCGGGCTCGCCTTATCTTGCCCGCAATAAGCGAACGCGCGAGAAAGAAAAGTCCGATCGCCGCCGCGATTGCTCCGAAACGCAAATCGGCGGTAGTTGTGACGACGAATATAATTACGACGATTTGTAGCGCCAGTAACAACGCCGCCAATTCAACCCAGCCACGGATTCCCGCGAGCACGCGTCTCACCCCCTCATCCTACCGCGCCCGCCCCGTCCAAACACGAACCTGCGATGAAGCTTTGTTTTGACAACGTTATGCGCCTCACGCGGTCGCTTGCGTTGTACATTTTTGTTATCATGTGAACCGTAGCCCATATCACCATCCGCCCCCGGAGGCCGTGTCATGAGCATCGCCGTACGAACTTTCAGACCCCGCCGTGCATCCGAACTTTCCCCGCGGCTCAGCCGTTGCATCGCCGAGCCGCTTGAGCCCCGGCGGCTGCTCACCAATACGTTACAGGTGCTCATCGTGCCGCAAATCACGGCCATCTCCGCCCGGGATTTGCAAAACGTCGGCGTCGACTTTCAGGTCCGCAACCTCACCGGATCGCTCACGCTCACCGGCGAGAACCTCGCCGCCCAAACCGTGGGGAACCACGTGAACGTCACCGGCGCCGTCAGCGCGATCGACGACCTGTCACTCTTCAACACGACGCGCGCCAGCTCCATCGTGGTCAAGTCCAAGGCGGGCCGAATCCCGCTGCAAAGCTTCGAGAGCACCGGCCCGATGGCGATGATCGATATGCGCCCGCTCCTGCTGAACGGGGACATTCACATACTCGCCGCCCCCAAGATTCAGTTCGGCGACGGCGCGGCCGCGAACATCAACGTCTCGCAAAGCATCCCGCTCGTGAACTTCGCCGGCGGAAATTTCTCCAACTCGCAGATCAACTTCACCACGGCCACTCCGCCGGGCGCGATCCCGGCGGTCGCGATCAAGCTGAACAATTTGACCGACACCCACCTCAATGCCGACGGGTTCATCAAGACCCTGAACCTTCAGTCCATTACGCAATCGACTCCAGGGGCCGGCGGGATTACCGCGAACAGCGCGGGGACGATCAAGATCGCCTCCGACTATAAGGCCGACCTGACTTTCAAGCCCAGTTTCGGACTGAGATATACGCTCGACAACTATCGCATCGGCGGGACCGCCTCCGGATCGTGGAACGTCCCCGGCGCGACGCGCATGGGCTCCGCCGGCACATACGACAGCGGATACCGCGCGAAGTTCGACGGTATCGGGACGTACGTCGTCGGCAAGGATTTCAGCGGATCACTCACCGCCGGGGCCATGGGCAAAGCCACCATCGGCCACAACATGACCGGCGGCACGTTCAATTTCACCAACCCCTACGCCGCCAACTCCTGGAACCTCGGTTCGCTCAAGGTCGGCAACACCATCCAGAATTCCACCATCAAGTCCGACGGCAGCCTGGGCAACATCCAGACGATGTTCACCTACTACAGCCACATCACGGCGGGCATCAGTCCTAATTATGTTTTCGGGCAGCCGCTTACCAATTCCGACTACACTTCCTACAGCTACATCAAGTCGTTCACGAGCGACTGCCCCTCGCACCACAAGATCCACTACGTCGGCAGCTACGTCGGCGCGGCCGACCTGCAGAACGTCCTCATCGGCAATGTGCAGGACCAAAATTTCGGCGCTCCCTTCGGGCTCGCCGGGCTGAAGATTGACAAGTTCTCCGTGTTGCTGAATAACAAGCTGGTCAATCTGAATTCGCTCAACAGTCGGGCGGGGTACGACTCGGGCCTGCAGCAGTACGGACTAACCCGGCAGGACCTGATTGATTTCATAGTGGACTTCCTTGATTGATTTTTTAGTGGACTTCCTGGCGTAAATGGGGTGAGGGAAATTTGTTTATCTATCTCGTCTTGCTTGCGCCGGGGGCGCGTTTGGCCGCATCGCGTCCCACCTCCACGCCGGGGCAAAGCCGCGCACAATGCGCCGACTTACAAAGAGGCGCCGACGCCGCGCCGCGCCGGATTGCCCGAGCGCCGCGAGGATCCGGGGCGGCGGCGCCGCTGCGCGGCTTGCCCCGGCGTGAAGCGGTGACGCCACGTGGTTATCGTGGTGCCTTGGGTTACGGGGCGGGACTCGTCGAATCGTGCCGGGCGGATTCGGGCCGGTATTCCGTCCCACACTCCGGGCACCGCTCCGGCGTGGCGCGGAGGTCGTAGCCGCACCAGGGGCACTTGCCCGTGGCCTTGCGGTTCCCCATCGCTCGCCGTCGAATAGCCCAAACCGTGGGCGGGCACGCCGTCAGGACAACGAGGGACCAGTATGGCACGCTGACCATCAGCACTTGTCCAGCAACGCCGTTGGAGCGGACAGCGAAGCCCATCCACAAAAGTTTGTCTTTCGCAGCTTCACGCAGACGATTGCTAAAGGGCTCGTCGAGCGGGTAGCTGTGCCAATACGGCGGGTCGCTGGGCGGCCGCAGAATCTCCGTGTACACGGTGACCGTCCCGAGGTCGGAGGTGATCGTATATCGTCGCCACCACCCCGCTTTGGGCATCAATGCCCCGTCTGCCACCCGATAGCTCCGCACCCACAGCGCGCACGTCGCCACAAACAGCAACAGGGACAGAAGGGAAATCATGGCGCGAAGCCGACGGAACATTCGCACCATGTTACCCGGCGCATCGCAAAAGGACCGAAGGAGGGGATGATCCCCTTTCCGCGGAAGGTCGGCAGGCCAGGTGGCACCGGGCTTCCGCCCGGTCCGCCGCGCCACCGACCGGAAGGGCGGTGCCAGGATCATTGGGGGCGATCGCGTTCCGGGGAGGTATGATCGTACCATGCCCCGTCGCGTGTTCACGACTCTTTCCGCGTTGTCGCTGCTGCTTTGCGTGGTGACTTGCGCGCTCTGGGTACTAAGCTATGCCCGACCGTTGCGGCAGACTCCCACCGCCGCGCCGACTGCCGTGATCCACCATGAGTTCGTCCTGGGCAGCGGGTATACGGCGATTTCCACCTTTCAATGGCTCACTCCCGACCCGGCAGTCGCGGCCGCGCCGTATCCCGGCCATCACTACGGCGCCCAGGTGAGCTGCTGGAACGCCATGGGCCTGCACTGGCGCGACGAGCGCATGACGCTGTTGCACCCGGGGGACCGGAAGGTCGTGTTGGTCCTCAGTCGTTCGACCATCTTCTCCGTCTGGCTGGGGCTGCCGCTGCTGGTGTCCCTTGCCCTCCCAACCTGTTGGGTGGCCCGGAAGTGGAAAGTCAGTCGCAAGAAACAACCAGGAGCTTGCCGCATTTGC
>JAQGHH010000185.1 GCA_028288945.1 Phycisphaerales bacterium | reverse complement strand
CCTGTTCGCAACCCCGCCGACTCCCCCGCCGGCCAGACGGCCGCACTGGCGCAGCGCGCTGGCGTGGATGACGAAAGGATTTTGTGCGGTCGGACAGATGGTAATGGTGTACGGGGTGGCGGACGCGTTGAGGTGACTGTTAGGTGAGCGGGAGCCAGGAGCAGACTATACCATTGGGGCTGCTTTCATCTTCAGATCCTCAGCACTCAGCACTCACTCCCTACGCCGGCTCGATAATCGCCGACATCGACCCCTTGCAGGTTGAGATGCGATGGTCGGAGCCGAAGCTTTGGATTTGCTCTCGCTTGAGCTCGGCGAGTTCCTTATGGGTGGTGAGGACGATGGCCCGGCCGTCTTCATCGACGACTTTGGCCAGTTGATAGCCGCGTTCTTCGGGGTAGCCGAAGACCGAGCGCAGCATCTGGATGACGTAATCGTAGGTGTGGTCGTTGTCGTTCATAAGAACGACGTTGAACGGCGGAAGCTGGCTGGCCTTTCGCTTGGTGTTGGCCTTGGCCGTCGACTTCTTCGCCGGGGTCTGATTCGCAATGCCTTGTTCGTCCGCCATGTCTCGGCCCTCGCGTTCGCTCTGCTTCTACTACAACGATACGCAAACCGCGTGCGAGTTATTCCGATGATAGGCCTTAATTTTTGATCAGCCCGCATGGCACAAAGATCACAGAGGCCACAAAGAGCACGGAGGAGAATGGTAAAATTCGATGTTCTTCTCTGTGCTCTTTGTGGCCTCTGTGATCTTTGTGTCAACGCGTTGCATCTGGAACACGGGGGCGCCCGTCCTCCATTAGAGCTGCCTTACCGCCTCATCGTGGGCGCCGAGATCGGTGATCCGCAAGTCCATCGGCAGCCCGTGCTGGGCGGCCATGTATTCCTCCAGGCGTCGGCGGACGGGCTCGACCCTGATTCGGCGGGTGATGTCGGCGGCGAAGGCGTAGGTCATCAGGTGCCGGGCGGCTTCCAAATTGACCCCACGGGAACGGAGATAGAACACCTGCTCTTCATCGACCGGGCCCAGTGATGAGCCGTGCGTGCATTTCACGTCGTCGGCGTAAATCTCCAGGGCGGGCATCGAGTTCATCACCGCATCGTCGCTGAGCAGCAGCGCCTTGCTGGTCTGCTTGGAGTCGGTCTTTTGTGCCGCCTGGCGGACGAGGATCTTGCCCTTGAACACGCCCGAGGATTTTCCGCCGAGCACGTGCTTGTAGAGTTCGTGGCTGGGGCAGTTGGGCTGGGCGTGGTCGAGGAGGGTGTGGTTGTCCACGTGCTGCTCGCCGCCGATGAGGACCAGGCCGTTGAGCGTGGCGTCCGCGTGCTCGCCTGCCATGATGACGTTGAGGTCGTTGCGGGCGAGCTTCGAGCCGATGGACGCGGCGTGGGAGACGAACTGCGCGTCGTGGGCGAGCTGCACCTGCATCGTGGCGACGTGGAACGCCTCGATGTTTTCCTGCTGGAGCTTGCAGTGGTCGAGCCGGGCATTGGCGCCGACGACGATCTCCGTCACGGCGTTGGTGAAGTATCCGCCCTGGCCGCCGCCCACGTAACTTTCGACGACCGTTGCTTGCGCGCCTTCCTCGGCGACGATCAGCACGCGCGGGTGCGCGACCGCCGGCTCGCGGGAAGGCGTCGAGACGAACAGCAGATGCACCGGGCGGTCAACGGCCGCGCCGCGCGGAAGGTGCACGAGCGCGCCGTCGCGGATAAACCCGGCATTCAGCGCGACGAACGGGTTCTTCTCCACGTCGGCATGGCGCGCCAGATGCGGCTCGAGGGCGGGGTCGTCATTTTCGATCGCATCCGCAAGGCTCATCACCCGCGCGCCGCGGGGCAGCTTGGCCAGACGCGACAGCTGCGGGGTGAAATGGCCGTTGACGAAGACCAGCTCGACGGCGGCGTCGTTGCCGAAGCCGAATCGACCGGCGGTTTCCGCGGCGAGCTCCGACCCGTCCCGGCCGGCGAGCTTGAACGCGGTCCGCGCGATCGGGGCGACGTTCGTGTGCCGCCATTCTTCCTCGCGCGTGCTGGGGAAGCCGATGAAATCGAAGCGGTCGATCCCCGCCTTGCGGCGGTTTTCGAGCCACGCGGGCGAGGCGCCCGGCGCCGCGCCGAGCCGCGAGAAATTTGACAGATGGGCGGTTTTGTCTGCGACCTGGGTCATCACGATTTCCTTCACTTCACAACCCGCTACACCAACTGTGCGACTTCCTTCTCGACCCAATCATAACCCTGCGTGTCGACCTTCATGGCGAGGTCTTTTCCGCCGTTCATGACCAGCCGCCCGTTGATCATGATGTGGACGACGTCGGGCACGATGTACTGGAGCAGCCGCTCGTAGTGCGTGACGACGAGGATGGCGTTGTCGGCCCGGCGGAGCGAGGAGGCACCCTCGGCGACGGTCTTCAGCGCGTCGACGTCCAAGCCGGAATCGGTCTCGTCCATCAGGGCCAAGAGCGGGTTCATGACCGCCATCTGGAAGATCTCGTTGCGCTTCTTTTCGCCGCCGGAAAAGCCCTCGTTGATCGCGCGGTTCATGAAGCTGGCTTCCATCTTCAGGAGCTTCATCTTGTCGCGCACGAGCTTGAGGAAGTCGGCGGCGTCGAGCTCCTTTTCCCCGCGGTGCTTTCGCACTGCGTTGACCGCGGCCTTGAGGAAGTAGCTGGTGCTGACGCCGGGGATCTCGACGGGGTATTGGAAGGCGAGGAAGACGCCCTCGCGCGCCCGCTCCTCCGCCGACAGTTCCAGGAGGTTTTGGCCCTTGAAGAGGATTTCCCCTTCCGTCACTTCGTAAGCCTCGCGGCCGGCAAGCACCTGGGCGAGCGTGCTCTTGCCCGAGCCGTTCTTCCCCATGATCGCGTGCACTTCGCCGGCGTTGATAGTGAGATTGACGCCCTTGAGAATGTCCCGGCCCCCGGGGGCGGCG
>JAQGHH010000175.1 GCA_028288945.1 Phycisphaerales bacterium | reverse complement strand
CGGCGCTTTCGGAAATCGGCCGGCTGGCCGACCGCTATAGCGTCGTCGTGGCGTTTCGTAGCGACCTCGCGTCGCTCGCGGCTCTCGAACGCGCGGTGGCGCAGGCGGCGTGCCCCTGGTTCGGGATCGATTTCGATCCCGTCGCGGTGCTCCGCGATGAATGGGAAATGGACGAAACGTTTTCGCGGCTGGGCGCGCTGGTGCGGCACGTGCGCGGGCGCGACGCCGTGAAGGGCGCCGACCGGCGCACGCGGCCCGCGGTCGTCGGGCAGGGCGACACGGATTGGGGAACGCTGCTGGCGAACCTTGATGCCGCGGACTATCACGGGTGGATCACGATCGACCCGACCGAGTTGCCCGACCGCAACGCCGGCGCGGTCGCGGGGCGCAAGCACATCGCAATATTCTAACACGTCGGGAAGGACAGGTTTTCGGATTTCCTCTCCTTCGTACTCGGGGGAGAGGGCAGGACTTTGGCAAGCTCAGTCGAGCGGATGAGGGGCCGAGCATCGAATAGTGCCATTCACAATGAAAGCGCAGTTGTAGGGTCCGCATTGCGGACCATTCTTACGCAGCTCGGGTAATCGCGGTCCGCGGTGCAGACCCTACGGCTCGATACAGGCGATGAAAAGTCTCATTGCAGCAGCATATTGTTGTAAAATTCCACTTCGCGGGGCACACCTTGCGCGGGTTGAAACCCCGTGCCACGTCGCAGCCATTGACTGACGAAATTTTGTCGGAGAAATCCTGTCGCGTATGCCCGCTCAATCTGACGCGGCGGGTGATCGCTATCTGGTGCACTTCACTTCGGGGGCGGTGCCTGGCAGAGCAACATCTATTGCAAGTGCTGTTTTGACGCCGGTGGGCGGGCCAGAATGGCGTATCGAAAATAATTTGTTCGGCTTGTTGAATTGTGCTTGATTCATCGCTTGACCCCCTTATAGTCCGCCCCGTCCATGCGAGTGGGCACGGCTGAGTAGTGGTGGTGCGAATCTGTTGTTAGCTGCTTCCGCTACAAGTGAGGTCGGGTGAGGTGCGACGCCTGCACTGCCGCAGGATTCTGTCGCCTCAGCTTCTCACATAATGAGCATGTCGACCGGGCACTGATCGCGCCGCAGGGCGAATCGGTTCTGCCGTCCGCCAATCGACGTTCCGCTCTGACAGGGCCGTATTTGTCCTGACAACCTGGGTTCTGTACCTCCTGGCTGTCATTCCCGGCCTCGGCCGTATTCAAGGAAGGAGCGCCCGTGCCCCAGCGCCGTATCACTGGGAGTCCCGTTGGACCGTCCCGCCGTTTCCCCTCGTCCGCCAAGGTTTCGCGACGGTCCCGCGTCGCGCGTGGCGGTTCAAAGGTCCGCCGGGCCGCGTCCGCAGTTATCGAAGGGCTCGAAGGCCGTCAGCTTCTGAGCGCTACCTGGGTCGCCAATGGAGTGCTCACTCTTCAGGGAAATCCCACCGGCAAAAACGGTCTGGTCGTCGACTACGCCAGCAACGGCCAGCTCATGGTCACCTGCGACGGCGGGGGGCTCTACGCCAATCCGGCCAGCGTTAAGTCCATCCACATCATCGGCGGCAACGGAGACGACAAGGTCTGGATCAACGGCAGGATCACCATCCCTGTTACCATCCAAACCTACAACGGCACGGATGACATCAACGCCGGCGGGGGCAACGACATCATCACCGTCGGCGACGGAAATAGCTGGATCGACGGCCGCGGCGGCAACGACGTCATCAAGGCCGGCAACGGCGCTGACGTCATCTATGGTGACAACGGCAACGACTCCATCACCGTCGGCAACGGCGCGGACAAGATCTGGGGCGAAAACGACAACGACACGATCGTCACCGGCTCGGGCAACAGCACCATCGACTGCGGCCCGGGCAACGATTCCGTCGTTGCCGGCGCGGGAAACAATCTCGTCTACGGCCAGGGCGGAAACGACACGCTCGTCACCGGCACCGGCTATGACACGATCTATGGCGGCGGCGGATACAACGTCCTGCACGGCGCGACAAACAAGACCATCTACCCCGACCTCGACGCGATGGACACCGCGCCCGCCGGCAGCGTCGCCTCGAGTGCCCCGCCCCCCGGGGCCGGCGGCACTTCCGGCGGCCTCACGCAGGGCGGCGTCAGCGCCAACGGTGACACCATCACCGGTTCCAACGGCGGCGACGCGACCGCCCCCAAGCCCGTCATTGTCCTCATGGGCAAGACCGGCAGCGGCCCGCACACCGTTTTCGTACATGCCGTGAACTCCACACTCGGCGCGGGCACGCCCCTCACAGCAATGTACAAGTGGAATTTCGGCGACCCCGCGGGCAAGTACAACACGCTCGTCGGTTGGAACGCCGCCCACACCTACGACAAGCCAGGCACTTACACGGTCACGCTCGCGATCACCAACGAGCGGGGCAAAACGCGCACGTTGACGACGACCGTGTCGGTCACCGCGGACACCCGCCGCACGATCTACGTCGACACCAACGGGTCGGACCTCAACAACGGGCTCTCGGCGTCAACCCCCGTCAAGACGGTCGACCGCGCCCGGGCGCTGCTCGGCTCGAGCACGCGCTTGCTCTTTCATGCTGGGGAAGTGTTCAATGTCGATTACGGGATTACGATTCCCTTCCACGACGTGCTCGTCGGCTCTTACGGCAGCGGCGCCAAGCCCGTGCTCAACCGCGTCACGGGCAACGGCTCCAGCATCCTGAGTATGTTCGACAACTCGAGTCAGATCGTGATCCAGGACCTCACGCTCGATTCGCCCTGGAAGCCGGTGGGCGTGATCGCCGAGAAGATGCCCGCGGACGGGATTTTCCCGGCCGGCAAGAACATCACCATCCGCCGGATCACGTTCCTCAACCTCGACGTCGCGGTGGATGGCGACCGCAGCCCCGACGGCACCCTCGTGCAGGATTGCAACGCCCCGCTGGCCACGGGCCTCCGCGGCGTGTTCATCTGGGCCCAAGGCGCGGACCAGGTTTACCTGGGCAACACCGTCGCCAACTCCACCCGCGAGCACATCATCCGCTCCGTACAGGTCGACCGCGAGTTGATCGCCTACAACAATCTCACCAACCTCGACCGACGGCCGCTGGGCGACGCCCTCGATTACAACAAGGGCACCATCGACGTTCACCGCGGCACGTACGCCTACGTGGCCAACAACTGGCTCTACGGCGGCGAGCTGCGCGCCGGCCCGCGCAGCGGCCCGGCCGCCGTGCCGGGCGACATCACCCAGTGGACCGTCTTCGACGGCAACCATACCTTCGGCCACGAAGTGCAGGTCTACCCCGGCACCTACCACCTGATGATCCGCAACAACGTCATCAGCGTGAGCGGCGGTTCGTGCATTTCGATCGTCCCGACCAACCCCGGCCATGACAACATCCAGGACTTCACGATCGCCAACAACACCGGCGTCACCACTTCCGCAGGCGGGTCCTTCCTCTACGTGACCGGCGGCGCGGCGGCCAATTCCCTCACCGTCCAAAACAACCTCTGGATCGCGCCCAAGTTGCTCCCCGGCACGGGCGGTTCCGCGGCGATCTTCGTCATCGAGAAGAGCACGGCGATGTTCAAGCTCGTCTCGAACAACGTCTGGCCGATGCCAAGTGTCTTCAACCCCTACGCCGCCGGCGGAATGATTTACTTCTGGACCTCGTGGGCCCCCCCGAGCGGCTACTACACGCCCGCCGCCTGGAACGCGCTGGCGCAGGTCTACAATGACCGCTTCAGCCAGATTCCCGTCACGAACGGCTACATGCCCGGCACCCCGTCGCTGGCCACCCTCGCCTGCCCCACGGTGGCCGGCGTCTTCTGCGACCTCAACGGCAAGCTCCGCCCTCTAAGTGGAGCGGTGACGGCCGGCGCCGTGCAGATGTGAACGAAGGAAAACGGGTGGTGGTGGCGCGCTGGTGATTCTTGTGGCACGGTGTCACGACAGCCATGTAGGGTGGGCGTACTCGCCCACCGGTCATGCTTTCTTCGGCCGCAGGAATTGAAGGGCCGGCCGTTCGATGCAGAAGGTCAGCGCCGTGGCGATCAGCAACGCCAACACGGTCGCGGCGGCGATCGCCACGTTCGGCGAACCCCCCTTGGATTCGACGGCGCGGATGACGACGTACCCGATGTTTTGATGCGTCAGATACAGGCTGTAGGAGATCAGCCCGAGAAACACCAGCGCCGGGTTTTGCAGCGGGCGCAGCAGCCCGCGGGCCGCCGCGTACACCGCGGCCGTGAAGACGATGGTCATCACGAAATCCAGCCGCGGCTCCCACATCAGCGAATGCGCCAGGCACAGCCCGATCACGGAGACGTGCCACACCTTCGGCTGCTTGTGAATTCGATAGAGCACGATCCCGATCAAAAATACGTGGATGTGATCGAGCACCAGAAGCGTCTCGAGCCTTCCCATCACGCGGGCCAGTGCGGGGTGATTCATCATCAGCGGGCCCGAAGCCGGCAGCCAATACGACTTAAGCTCGCACAGGGCGACGAGCGCCAGCAAGTACCACTCGACCCGTCGGAGTTGGCCGGCGCCAAAGAGCACGAGCATGATCGCGTAAAAGCACAGCTCCAGTTGCAGTGTCCAATAGACCGGATCGATGTGCCCGACTCCGAAGAGCTCCTGGCACATGGTGAGGTTGACGAGCGCTCGTGCGGGCGAAACGTGCCGGCCGGCAAGCGGGAAGAGCGTGAGGACCACAAGCGTGAGCGCGATTGCCGCCCAATAGACGGGGAACAGCCGGGCGAAGCGTGAGCGGACGAAGTCGATTGGCCGACGGGTTTTTTCCAGCGTCATGAAGATGACGAAGCCGCTGATGATAAAGAACAACTGAACGCCCAGCGCGCCCCAATGAAGTGAAAAGAGCGGCTGGCCGCGATGGCCGAAAAGGCGCTGGTAGTTGCTTGTGTAGTGGTAGAGCAGTACGCCGAGGGCGGCAATCCCGCGCAACGCATCGAGCCCCCCGATCCGCTGCCGCGGACGGAGGGCGACGTCGGTGATTTCCGTCGCGGTTCGCGGCGCGGCGAGGGTGTCGACGCCTGCCGATCGGGCCAGCGTGGTCGACCGTTGCGCATCGAGGGCGTCAAAATGATCGGTAACGGGTTGCACGGGACTCTCCCTTCCAGCACCGGCGCATGATGCCGCAGAAAAATTCCTGCCGGGTCGTGCACGGGCAGATCATTGCACCAGCCTTTTATCGGCTTGTCGCCCCATTGCTGAACAGATAGCCTGACGGCTGAACCATCCAAATATTGCCTGGTGTCGTCCGATAACCGTCTGGCCGTGAACTCGCTGCGCGAGAGTCGCCTGCGAGCGATGAATTAGGCGATAAACAAACCAGGGTTTCCGGTTAATGCCTTACGCTTTTGCCGTGCCTGCACGAGCCCGTCGCGTATGCATGTGGATGCTCCAAAGTCCCGCAGGAAGACGTAAAGAATGTCATTTGCGGCCCCCTCAACGACTGCTTCTGAAGTTCAGCAAGTCGCAGGCCAAGGCCCGCCGCGAAACTGGAGCGCCGGTCACATCCTTGTTCTCGACGGCCTCCGCGGCGTTGCCGTATTGGGCGTGATGTTCTACCACTTCCTGGGCGTCGCCCGTCCGTGCACCGGGTGGGCCGCCTCGGTGCAGAAAGCCGCGAGCTGGGGGTGGTGCGGCGTCGATCTGTTCTTCGTCCTCAGCGGCTTTCTCATCACGGGCATTCTCCTCGATGCCAAGGGATCGCACAATTACTTCAAGACGTTTTATGTCCGCCGCGTGCTCCGCATCTTTCCACTGTATTACGGCGTGCTGGCGGCCGTCGCGGTCGCGATGCGAATCCCGGCGGTTTCCCGCTTCTTCGGCTTCGAAGACATTCGCGCGTCGCTCTGGTGGATGTCGGCTTACCTTGGCAGTTTCGTGCTGACAGTGCGTCATGACAAAAACATGTTCGGCCCGATCGGCCATTTCTGGTCACTGGCGGTCGAAGAGCACTTCTACATCGTCTGGCCCGCGATTGTCTGGGCCTGCACTCGCCGGCGGCTGACGGTCGCCTGCCTGGCCTTCGCGGCGATGGCGCTGATTTCACGTTGCGTATTGGTGCTGAAGGCCGGCGCAAACGAAGCTCCCTACATGCTTACGCCTTGCCGGGTCGACGGGCTAGCGCTGGGGGCGCTGCTGGCGCTGATCGTCCGGAGCAAACTGCCGGTGAACCTCGTGCGGCAATGGGCCTGGGTACTGGGGGCGGCGAGCGCCGCCGCCCTCGTTGGAGTGGGATTGAAGAGAGGCGGGTTCAATCATTATGGCCGGACCATGAACATGGCCGGCTTCACGCTGCTGGCCGTGGCGTTCACCGCCGCCATCGCGCTTTTGATTTCGGCGAGACCCGCCTCGCGCATACGGAAGGCCCTGGAAACGCCGGCTCTGCTTTCCGTGGGCCGCTATAGCTTTGCAATGTACGTGCTCCATCAGACATGCGCGCGGCCGTTCAAAGAATATCTTTTCCCGGCCGACAAGCTCGGCGGCCTTCTCCACTCGGCGAACCTGGGCATTCTGACCTACGCGCTGCTGGCCGCGGGGGCGACTTATCTGCTGGCGCTGGGGAGCTGGCATCTATACGAAAAGCACTTCCTACGGCTCAAAAAACTTTTCCCCTACTAGCTCAAAATGACGCCTCTCATGTCTTGGAGTGGATATGACAGGCCGAATGGCAAAATTGTCATTTCTGGAAGATTCCTGCCCCTCCCTCGAACCAATGATCAGGCGGCGCCAGGGGCCGGCAAACTTCTGCTTTACCTGACGACTCCATCGCGGGGCAATGTATACTGGAGAACACCATGAATCGATCGCGCGCGCGAAATGCGGGAGGGAGTTCGTGTGACGTGTTAATTGAGCACCTTGAGGGCCGGCGGATGCTCTCCGCCGGGGCCGGGCCGGGCCATGGCCGCATGTTGCTGCATCACAACGCGCATTTGCGCGCGGTCGCCGGCGAGGCGCTGATGCACGCGACGCTCCTTACCGCGCACGGGGCCAGGGGCGCAGCG
>JAQGHH010000173.1 GCA_028288945.1 Phycisphaerales bacterium | reverse complement strand
GAAGGCAACCACGACCTCTTCGAAGACCGCGGCGAATTCGAACGCCGCCTGCGCCCCGCCGGCCTTAACTTCCTATTGGGCGGCGCTCAGACATTCTCCTGCGTCCCCGGCGCAAACCCCGGCGGCCGCGATTTCCCGGTGCAGTTCCTCGGCCTCCCCTGGAACCTGACCGACCCAGCAAACGCCGCGTCATTGGACTGCCTGCGCCCGCTGATTCGCCCAGACGCCTTCCCCATCCTGCTCGCGCACCACCCCCACGCCTTCGACCCCGCCGCGATGGCCGGAATCCCCCTTACCCTTTCCGGCCACACCCACGGCGGCCAGATCATGCTGACCGACAACATCGGCGCCGGCCCCGTCCGCTTCCGCTACGTCTCCGGCCACTACCAAAAATTCGGCTCCTCCCTCATCGTCAACAACGGCATCGGCAACTGGTTCCCCCTCCGCCTGAACGCCCCCGCGGAAATCGTGCATATCACGCTCCGCTCCGCGTGAACGCAAACAGTCTTTCTCGCGTGGCATGGGCGGCCCGCCCATGGGTCGCGGTACTCCGTGATGTTCGATTGGTACTCCGGTCGAAGAAAGCCAGAGCGCAGCGACCGCTTCTCTTCGCCACCGAGAGACCGCGATGCGGATAACCGCGAAGGCGCGACGCCACGAAGACAGACGCGAAGAAGAATCGCGCCATGGGGCCAGGAAGCCAAGGACGCCAGGAAACTCAATTCGATCGTGTATTTTTGGCGTCCTTGGCTCCTTGGCGTACTTGACGCGAGGGCTGCCTCTTCCCAAAAATCACAGCCCTGATCCGATTGGTCCACGGGCGGGCCGCCCGTGCCACGGAATTTCACCGCTATCACGCGCGCAATTTCCACGTCACCAATCCCCACGCAATCAACGCCGCCCCGATCATCGCCAGCACCGGCGTAAGGGGGACCGGCCTTCGCGGCCACTTGAAATCAATCGGCCACGTCTGCCGGGATGGAACCACTTGTCCGCCCGTGCGGCGGGCGAGTTTTTCCATCGCTTCGGGATCATTTCCAACCGCATCAAACTCCGGCGCGTATCGACCTGCGACCGCAATGCGATCCACCACGTGCCCGGCCACACGGACCGCGGCGAATGTCGGGGATCGTGGGGCGGGGAGCGATAATTCGTAACGGCCGGGCTCGGTCTGCGGAACGGCAATGCTCTTTGCAGCCGAGGCGGACTCGGATTCTTCGGACAGGTCCAGTTCGATCTTTTCGCCGTTGAGATAACGTGGGCCGTCGAGCGCGTTCACCGTCACGTGCAGGCGTGGGCCGGTTTCCCAAGTGATGCGGTAGCGCGGGTCGCGAGGCGGGCGGCCGGCGGATTGGGCCAACGCGTCGGCGAGCGAAGGGCCGGGATCGAATGCCAGAGCAAGCACGCGGCCTTCGCCCACATTCCATCGCGCGCCTGCCACTACTCGCTCGGAGTCCAGCGTCGCGTCGGCCAGGGGCGTTGCGGAGTCTTTCAGCCATGTGCGATTCCAGGGTAAGACCGTCCGCGAGGGGACCGATGACAAGTCACCAAGAAAATGCACTGCCAACGGGTACTGCCCGAGCAGCTTGGGGCTCGCGGCACGCATGAGTTTTTGGATGCCATCCGTCCATTTCTGCGGGTCGAGCTGGGTGACAATGGTGCCGCCGGTTGCGCCGATGATGGTCCGCAGCGCGGGCAGGCCACTGCCTTCGCCAATGGCGAGCAGGTGCAGACGGATTTTCTTTTGCTTCAGCATCAGCGCGAGGCCGGCGGGGTCTTCGATCTGGGCATCGGCATCCGTCAGGAGCAGCAACTGCTTGGGCAACGCGGCGTCACTGCTTTGGGCAATCTCGCGGAGCGCTTGATCGAGATTGGTCGGCCCATGCGGCCCGACGTCCGCGGGTGGAAGGGGCAGCCGGGCTGTCTCCTTCACGCTCTTGCCCGAGGACCACCACGTCAGCCTTTCCGAAAAGTTGCCCACGCTCAACAGGTCGTCGTGCGGGAGGTGGGGGATCAGCTTAAGCAACGCGTCAGCCGCGTAATGCCAGCGGGATGCGCCGCCCTCGGCCTGCGCCATCGACCCGCTGCTGTCGGCGACGAGCATCCAATGCGTCGTCGGCTCCGGCGGTGTAGACGCGAGCGGCGACATCGCCTCCAGCACGCTCCCCGGATACCTGCCCGCGGCAAAGGCGCGATCTCCGCCCAGAATCACCAGGCCGCCGCCCAGATCGCGCACGTATTGGCGAAGCCGCTGCTGCTGGAGTGCGCTCAGGTCCGTCGCGGCAACGTTCTCAAGCACGATTACCGCGGGGGCCAAATACGCTGCCGCATCGGTCGGCAAATTCCCCGGCGCGAAAACCCGCCATCCTTCGCCCGGATTGGACGCCCCCACCCACCAGCGCTGCCTCTGCTCATCGGGGGGCGGGAGGGCGGCGAGTTGGTCGTTTTCGGGCCACGCGTCGCCGGGCGACAGACGCGCGGAGATCGAAGAAGCCTGTGGCGCGATCGGCCGCGAGAGGACGTAGGAGCCGGACGGCGCGGTGGTCGGTGATGCGCCGGTGGTCCCGTCGAGCATCACCCGGCGGGGGCTGCCGGTGTTGTGGATCGTGACGGCCACATCGCGGCCGCGCACTTCGAGCGATGAAACCGCCGCGTCGGTCGGGGAATCGAGCGCGGGATCGGTCGCGATATAAGTGGGCGGGCCGGCGGCGGGAATCTCAAATCGCCCGTCACTGAAGAGCAGCACCGCCGACGCCCCGGCGGGGGGCTGATAAATCGTCCGCTCCGCCGGAAGATCGGGAAGCGTTGCGCCGGCGGGGGCGTCGTGTGCAATGTCCTGGGCGAAGTAGTAGACGCGATGAGGCGTCTTGCCGAGCAGGGCGGCGATACGTGATTCGAGCACGGCGCGGTCGCGATAGCCGGCCGTGCGCGTGCTGGGGGAAAGGTCCACCATCACGGCCACTTCGCCCGCCGTCGGCCTCTGCCAGATGACGCCGCCGGCCGCGAGGCACAGCAGCAGCGCCCCCAACCCCGCCAGCCAGAGCGCCATTCGTGGCAGCTTGGGCCGGCGGATCAGGGCAATCAGCGCTGTCAGCGCCAGCCCCGAGAGCGCGGCCGCCAGCGTCGCCGGGGAGGTTATGGAGAATGGAAATGCGGTTGGCATTCACCCGGCGAAAGGGCGCTCGTCTTCACGCCACGCCAAGGTCTTTGGTCGTGAACAGCGCCTCGAAGGTATACCCGGCGGACTCGATGTTCTGTCGGGCGCCTTCGAGGCGGTCGATCACGGAGACGATCTTGTCGATCTTCGCGCCGGCATCCTTGAGGGTCTTGGCCGCTTCAATGACCTGCCCTCCCGTGGTGAGAACGTCTTCGACGATGAGCACGTTATCACCGGGCTTAAGCGTGCCTTCGACCAGCTTGCTGGTACCGTAGTCCTTCTTCTGATTGCGGATGATGACGAACGGCTTGCCGATCTCCATCGCGGTAGCCGCGGCGAGCGCCACCGCGCCAAGCTCGGCCCCCGCGATGCGGTCCACCTGCGGCCCGACCTTCGCGGCAAACAGCTTCCCCAATTCGCGCAGGATATCCGGCTGCGTCTCGAAGAGGTATTTGTCCATGTAATAATTGCTCTTGCGGCCGCTGCGGAGCGTAAATTCCCCGCGCAACAAAGCCACCTCGGCAATTCGCTTGCTCAATTGCTCACGTGTCATGGGAGACAAATATCGGGAGAGACGGCGGCGGCGTCAAATGCAACTCGCCGCGGGAAATGCAAAAGCTCTGTTGCCAGAGATGAGGAGCGATGGACACGGCCTATCGGTGATGACCGCCTCCACCGCCACCGTTGTTGTTGCTGCTGCTGCTGCCGCTCGACGCGCGTGAATTGTTTGCCGAACTGTTGTTGCCACCATTGCCGCGAACGGACGGGGCGCGGGACGTATCGCCGCGCATCGCGCCATTAAAGCCGTGGTCGATGACCACCGGGGAGGGCATCCGGTCGATGCCCCCGGCGGGGCCGCTTGCGCCGGCGTTGAAGTTGGTGGATTGAAAGCGCGTTGAACTGTCCCGTGAGACGAAGCGCGGGGCGGCGTCAGTGTTGCCGGCGATGCTTCGGCTGCCGGTGGAGTTGAAGCCGCGGGTGACGGTGATCCCGTTGACGGAGCCTCGGTCAAACCGGTTGGCATCGATTGACGCGTTGGTGATGACCGACCGGCGGCCGGTCCAGCCGTCGTGGCGGCCCTCGCGATGTTCGCGGCGGCCGTCGTTCCAGTCGCAATTCAAATTATTGCCGAACGAGAAACCGAAACCGAGGCCCGTGTTGAACGACGAGAAGCAGTCGTTCGTCCGCCAATTCGCGAACGAGCAGTCCCGGTACAAATATGCGCCGCTGTACGGCGTGTAGCAATAAGGCGTCGCGTAGTAGGGGGAATAGTAGCTGTTGTAATAGATCGGAGGCGAATAGACGTAGCGGTTGTAGTCCGCCGCGTAGGTGTCATTGGGCGTAGGGGAGAAGGCGTATGGGCTGTAGCCCGTGGTCGGCGGGGCGGCCTGGCCGTCGGTGCGGAGGCCGGTGGACGGCGCGGGCGTCTGATCCAAATCCGTGGTGAGCCCCGGGGCGGCGGGGCGGACGGTCGCATCGCGCCGGTCGCGCAGAATGCCGGCGGCCCCGATCTGTTCGGCCAGCGCGTCTTCCATATGGAAGATCTGACCGCGCTCGCCCGTGGCTTTCAGCGCGACGACCGGCTGACCCGTGGTCACGTCGAATACCTGACCGGTGATCCGCAGGTCAGCGCCCGCCGAGACGAACCCGCCTGCCACGAGATAACCCGCGCCCAGGTCGCGGGCGATGGCCAGCGCGGCTTCCGCGGTCGGCGCGGCTTTATCGGTGCTGATGACGCGGTCCGGGGCGGCGGCAGTCAGGTCGGCGACGAGGCTCTGTTGCACCGACTTGCCGACCCACACATTCGCTTCGTCCGGGTTGACCGCCACAAAAGGCATGACAAGGATCTTTCCGCCCGCGGCGCGATCCGCAGGGTTGACGGCCGCGGCGTTGTTCGCAGGAACCGCCGTGGGCAGTTGCGGCTCGGCGGCCGGTTCGACGCACCACGCCGTTGTGGGAAGGAGGGCTGGCACCGCAAGGGCGAACCAGCCGCTCACGAACCCTCGGTATCCCTGTCGCATATGGGTATTGTAGCCGAATTCCGACCGACCGCATCGAAAAAACAAATTGTTGCAGGAGGCACAAATGTTACTGGCGGAGCTGAGCATGTGGCCCATGGACAAGGGCGAAAGCGTGGGCCACTACGTCGCCCGCGTCCTGGATGTAATCGACCGCAGCGGCCTGCCATACAAGCTTGGGCCATTGGGCACGACCATTGAAGGAGAATGGGACGAGGTGATGGCGGTACTGAAGCAGTGTTATGAGGTGCTGGCCGCGGACTGCAACCGGATCGCCTGCACGGTGAAGATGGATTACCGGAAGGGGCATTCCGGGGCGATCGAGGGGAAGGTGAAATCGGTGGAGGAGAAATTGGGGAGGGAGCTGAAGAAGTAGAGGGGGATTTGCGATCAAAGGGATTTGCGAATGCCGATTTGCGATTGGGCGGATTGGAAATCTAAGTCCAGCAGCGGCCGGTCGTTAGTTGAATACATGTATTTTATCAAATTCGTTATGAAAAGTGCCTTTAAATCGGTCAAAATCGGTCAAAATCGGTCACGGACCCTTCGCCGCTGGCTGAAAACAAGGTTTGGGGGTGTGCGGACGGTACTCGGTGACCGATCGCGAACGGAGGCATCGGTCAGCCCAACTTTCACGCGTTCCTGGACCACGTCTTCCAATCGCAAATCGCAAATCGGCATTCGCAAATCCCCTCCCTTTCCCTTGCGGCTATTCGTCCGCGCGTTACTTTAGAGGCCGGTCTGTGCCGGTCTGATTTTCACTTGGTTTTCACGGAAGGTTTCACGGATGAAACTGCTCACCCGCGTCGTTTGCTGGATGGGTTGTGGGGTGCTCGCGGTCGGGGGGACGCCGGCCGTCGTTCGG
>JAQGHH010000171.1 GCA_028288945.1 Phycisphaerales bacterium | reverse complement strand
TCCGGCGCGATGACCAGCTCCCCCGCCCTGCTCTTCGCGAATGATCTGACGCATTCGGACGCGCCGTCCGTGGCCTACGCCGCAGTAGCCCCACTGGCGACGCTCACGCCGATCCTCTGCGCACAGTTGCTTGTGGTGCGCTGACTTGCGTATGGATCGGAATGGCTTATGGCCATTCGTATCGCCCCCTTTGCACAGCCAGATGCAATGCCGTGTTTATATTGAGGCACTGCGGTTCCGCCATAAGTCTCATGCGGGCTGCTGCACTACTCCGGTGATGCGATGCCGCCCTGCCCGATTCGCTCGTCTGCAAAGAGCCGCCACCATCGCCGCGGCCGCGGTCGCTGCCCAGAACGGCACAATTGTCAGCCCCGCGTCCGGCGAATGCTCGAACCCCAGCACGCGCCACCCCGGCAGTCCCACCGTTTCACTGGCCGACCGCGGAAACGCGGCCGCCTTGTCATGTTCGTAGATCCAGCCGCTGCTTGCGTCGGTATTGCAGCGCCCAAGCACCAGCGCGCCGCGCGTGCTGTACAACGCATCCGCGGTTTGCCTATTCGTTCGCGTTACGCAGTCCGCCGCCCAGTAGCTGCGAACCCACAGGGCAATCATCATCACGCAGACGACAATCGCGCCCGCCCGGACGATCCCAAGCAGCCGGCGCAATACGACACCCGCCCCGACATCTTTTGAAATAAGCCGCCCGCATTCCGAACATCGGCCGGTGCTGGCGCGAAGGTCATAGCCGCAATCCGGACATAATCCCCGCCGGGCCCACCGGCGGGAGCGACGCCCCCGAATGAACGCCTGCGCGACCAGGACGACCGCAAATGCGATCGCGCCGCCGAGGGTGGATTTGATCCACGTCGAGCGAATCTGTATCGGCGGCGCTGGCTCGTTCAATATCCAGTCCGGCAAGGCGCCCCGTTCCCGCGCCGGTCGCGGGAACGGCGGCAATGGGATGGCCGTCTCGAATCCGTGTCCTTCGCTCACAATCTTTTCGCCGTTCATCAGCCGGTAGAAAATATGGTAACGCCCGGGCGCAATGTCCCCCGGAAGCGCAAGGAAATCACTGCCGCCGCCACCTGTACCTGCCCCCGCGTGTTGGACACCCGTCATCCCGCTTGGAAAGAAATACCCTTTCCCGCCCCCTGCAGGTTCAAGGACGAAAAGTGCATGCGTGATGCGGTCGACAGGCGCGACCCCTTGAAAGGAATACCCGATGACGATGCCCGGCACGCCTTGCGGCGTGTACCGCGTCTCATCTTCCCGCTCGGCCAGCGTCAACATCGGGCCGCACTTGGACCGCAGGCTTTCGTACGCTCCGTCACCGATGCGGACCATCGCTTCTTCGATGCGATAGCGGAGGTAATCCGACGTCGTCGTTCTGCCATAGAGCCCGCGCAGCACCAGCGTGGCCTCGCGAACGTCCGCGTCAATTTGCGCATCATGCTGGTCGTGCATCCAAAATGACTGCATGCCGATAAATTTCAAAAGTGTGGTCGTGAGTTCATCGTCCTCAAGAGCGGTTGCCGCGGCCAGCTCGGCGACTCGAGTGAGATAGGACGGGGCTTTCGCGCCAGACTCCGCGGGCGAGGGGAGCGTAGTAGAACGCGCATCCCGGGCGCGATATGCGCCCGTACCATCACCGAAAGCTCGAGCCAGAAGCCGGCGATGTTCGAGCGGCACTTTTCGGTCACCGATATTCGTCAGGAGGAATTCACGCCCCTTTCGCGTGTCGAACCCGCGGAGCAAAGCCCACGCGGCAGGGTTTGCCAAAAGACCGTCATCCAACGCCTGGACGTCCTCGAGTTCCAGCAGTTTTTTGGACGCCTCGGCCGCGATGGCATCCTGTGTTTCGTACAAAGGCCTGCCGTTCGTAGCGCCATAGAGGGAGACATATCGTTCCTTCAAAAGCGCAACCAACCACGGAACGTCTTTTGCCTCCGCCGGCCGATCCAGTCGGGCGTGTAACTTCGCTGCTCGAGCGACGCTCATTCTTACGGCTTCCCGGTACTCCCGTACCGTTGGCGTCGAGCCCCTGGAGATCGCTGCGGAGTTCCACGAATTCGGAGGAGGGTACGAGAGGTACGATCCTGAATAGTCATACATCCCATCAACCTGCCCGCGGATGACGATTTTCATCCCTCCCGGCAGCGGAGCGAATTGGAATGAACGTTCGCGGCTTTCGATCCCCAGAACTAGCCGCGGCCGGGTGTAGAAGATGAATGCGCCGTCCCCATTTGATAAATGAGTGCCGTCCACGGCGACCGTGTCGCCCACTTGCAACGCCCCCGAATGGACCCGTGTGATGCGTACCTGGTCCGGCGCTATGAACCGGCCTTCGACCACCCCGCTTGAAAGGTAGACGAGCGAATCCAAATCGTAGTCGTACGTGGCGACGCTTGCCGGCGATGCCTGCCCGGGAAGCGGGCTTTGATACAAGAGCAAAAGAGCAACGATTAGGGCAGGGCGCAATGAGTACATGAATAACCCTGGACAATGAACCATTGACTCGGCGCATCAGCGGATTACAAACCATCGTCCCGCCGAAAACGTGCCGACGACTTGAGCATTATACGAAATGTCCGGACTCTTATGGCCTTCGGCTGCCGCGAGGGCAGCCAGCCGTGCGCGCTGACATTGCCGGAAGGATTCGGCATCGCCGTCAGCCGGTCGCGCGCGAAACGTGGGCAACTGCTATTAGGCGGCGGCCGTGCACGACTACTACGAGCCCGAGCGGCTGGCGAAGCCAAAGCCCAACACCAACTGGCCCGCCGAGCATCTTCGTCCAGGGCGGTCCTCGGTGACCCCACGCTGCCACTGGCGTTGCCGCAATGGATAACTTCGATCGCCGCCATCACCGAAACACCAAAACCGGGACAAAACCAAAACCGGGACAGGTCCAATTAATTCCGAATTAATTGGACCCGTCCCGGTTTTCAGTGGGTCCAGAGGAATAGTGAGGTGGCGCTTACCTCGGATTCGACGCCGCCGGGGGCGGGCTTGTAGGTGGGCTTCGCCGGGGCGGATTGGGATGTGGGCATGATCTCGGCGCGATAGGGGGAGGTTTTGGGATCGATGGGGAGGGTTTTTTGCGAGGGTTTTGCGTCCGCGGTGGGAGACCATGCGACGTAGATGCGCTCTTTGGGATGATCGGCTTGTACGTACTCGAAGCAGAAGAGGTCGCCCTCTTTGCGGGCCATGGCGCGGGCGAAGCGGTAGTCGCCGAGCGTTTTGTAGAGGTGGGCCATTGCGTAAAACGAGGGCTTGGGCTTGAAGTTGCGGGTGATGCCCGATGCGCCGTGCAGTTGCGGCTCATCTTTGTCGTTGAAGAAATACAGGTACGCGCGGTCGAGGTCCGTGGCGGACAGAGTGAGGTAGGAGCGCACGATGTATTGCGCTTGCTCTTCGCCGCTGACGCCGACCCACTTGCTCCATGGTCCGTCCGCGGGCGGCGGCTTGCTGGCGCTGTCGTAGCCGAACTCGGTCAGCCAGACTTCCTTGCCGGGCGCGTGCGCGTCGCGCCATTTCAGGACCTCGTCGATGGACTTGAGGAATCGGATCGACTCGTCTTCTGGAAATGATCGCCGCCACGTCGGCCACAGTTCCTTGAACGCGTAGCTGTGGACGTTGAGCACGTCGTAGAGATCTTCGAGCCCGGCCACCGCCGACATCGGCTTGCTCCATTCATCGGTCTTGCCGGTCATCACGGCACACGTTGCGATCTTGAGCTTCGCATCGCCCGCGCGGAGTCCCCGGGCCATCCCCTCGAAAATCGCGCGGTACTGCGCCTCGCTGTATTTAGAAGGCTCATTGCCGATCTCGACGGATGTGACCCGTGGCGATTTTGCCGACGGCCCGAGCGCTCTGGCGAAGGCTTCGCCGTAGGCGCGGGCCTCGGCGGATGGATCTTTCCACTTATCGGGGGTCAGGTCATCGAACAGAACGCACGCATCCACGTCGAAACCGGCCTTGTTCCATAAGCCGTAGAGCGATGCCCAGTCGACGCCGTTGGCGGCCATGGGAAGCAGGGTCGGCTTGGCGGGGTTTTCCTCGACGTCCCACCGCATCGGGTGGTAGTCGCGAAGCCGCCGACAGACCGGCGCGTAGAGGTCCGGCTTGAACTGCACGGTGTGGACGTTCAGGCCCATGAAGTCGCGCAGGAGCGGGCGCTCATGGCTGGGCGACTTATCCAATGGGGGCGACGCGGGAGCGCCTTTCGTGCCGCTGGTCGGGCCCAACAGCG